>NZ_JBPMLP010000041.1:0-12857 GCF_054026695.1 Thermosulfuriphilus sp. | reverse complement strand
AGGGGCTTTCTATCTGAGGCCCGTTGGTTGATTATCCGGACGATCAGCCCCTCGCAGTAAATCTTTCCGTTGAAAGGCTGGCGGACAGAAAAGAGATAGGCATCTTTGCGAATCTCCCGACGCAGATAAGGGAGACACTCTCTTTTGAAGACTTGGATCTCAAGGGTGTTTAGGAGTTCAAAAGGGCGGAAATCAAGGTCTCGGCCCCCTCCCAAGAGATGATCCTTGGTGGGCTGTCTTTCAAGGAGGGCGGCGATGTCAATGGCTCCTCGAGGCACGGTCCATAAAAGGGTGATGAACTTGGCCGGAGTAAGCTCCCATCGGGGAGGGGCCTTGAAGAAGACTCCCCCTTTATCGCTCAAGATGATCTCCTTGTAGTTAGGATTTTGCCCCCAGCTGTAACGTCTGAGGTTATACTTAATGGCTACATCAATGAGCCCCAGGCAGACACCAGTAGTCTCCAGGGAAATGGTCTCTGACGTCCGGCTTACTGGGATCTTGTTCAAGGAGACGAGGTGTTCCCAAAGAGCCTCGGTGAGCCCTTCTTTAAGTTGGGAGAGATTGGCCAGCTGAGCCTCCATTTCCTTGAACCGGCTCTTCGAAGGCCTTTTGAGTCTGGCGATATAGGCCTCTCGCCATCGCCTGAATGATTCAGGATTGCGGTAAAGGTCTAACTCTTCATAGGCCAAGTTAAGGGCCACTGCCATCTCTGCCCGTCTTTTGGCTGAAATTCTCTGACTCAGATCAGGATGGCAGAGCCTTTGGAGGGTTCGATAGCAGGCCTTTACCAAATCAAAAAGGGACTCCTCGTCAAGGTCTCGGGCCATTTGGGGGGTTATTCCCAGAATCTCAAAAGGATTTTTACCCATTATCCAGACATTTTAATTCCCGACAAGGCCCTTCGCCAACTTTTCTAAATGGGGCCAAGGGGGTGGCTTTGCCCCCAAAAAAGCCCTTAATCTCTTAATTACTGTCCCTATAGGGGCAATTGAGTACTTGACAATAGGAAAACCAACGTGATAACAAGCTCTCTACCCTAGCAAGACGCCAGTTTTTTCGAGAGGAGAGATCCCATGATCGAAGTCAGGCTCCATGGACGTGGTGGACAGGGGGCGGTTACCTCGGCGGAACTGATCGCCATCGCCGCCATCAACCAGGGCAAATATGCCCAGGCCTTCCCCAGTTTCGGCCCTGAGAGGCGGGGGGCTCCGGTGGCTGCCTTTGTCCGGGTGAGTGATGAAAAGATACTTACCCGAGAAAAGGTCTACACTCCGGATATCATCCTTGTTCTTGATCCTTCACTCCCGGCCATTGTCAAGGTGACAGCTGGTCTTAAGGACGATGGCTGGGCTATTGTCAATTCCCACAAATCTCCAGACGAGATTCGGGAGATGCTTGGTTTTAGTGGTCGAATTGCCTATGTAGATGCGACCAAGATTGCTATGGAGGTCTTAGGGCTTCCGATAACCAATACCACCATGCTCGGGGCCCTTATCAAGGCCACGGGCTTGGTTGATCTTGGCTATCTTGAGGAGGCCTTGGAACACCGTTTTGGCCGTCTGGCCCCCAAGAACAAAGAGGCTCTCCATCGGGCCATGGAAGAGACCAAAGTTTTGGAATAGAAGGAGTGGACAAGATGCCTAAGGATAATGCAATCATTGGCTGGAAGAAGATGCCTTTCGGCTTTTACATTACCGAGCCGGGCAACTCAGCCAACTTTAAGACAGGTGACTGGCGGAGTCAGCGTCCGGTTCTGGACAAGGAGAAATGTATCCGCTGTGGGATGTGTTATATTTTTTGCCCTGAGCCGGCCTATGAGCCCGATGATGAAGGTTATTTTATCGTCAACCTCGATTACTGTAAGGGCTGCGGCATTTGTGCCAATGAGTGTCCCAAGGGGGCCATCACCATGGTTATGGAGGAGGTTTAATCATGTCGAAAAGAGTTGCCATGGAGGTTTCCATAGCCATTGCCGAGGCCGTGAAGATGGCCAAAGTGGATGTAATTGCTGCCTATCCAATTACGCCGCAGACCCATATCGTCGAACACCTGAGCGAGGTGGTGGCCAACGGTGAGCTCGATGCAGAATACATTACCGTTGAGAGTGAGCACTCGGCCATGAGTGCCTGTCTAGGGGCGTCGGCTGCCGGGGCGCGGGTCTTCACCTCAAGCAGTGCCCAGGGGCTGGCCCTGATGCATGAGATTCTTTTTATAGCTCCCCCTCTTCGGCTTCCAGTAGTTATGGTGGTGGCTAATCGGGCCCTTTCGGCCCCGATCAGTATTTGGAATGATCACGGCGACATTATGGCCCAGAGGGATATTGGCTGGCTGATGACCTTTGCCGAAAACGGGCAAGAGGCCTTTGATTTGACTCTCCATGCCTTTCGAGTGGCTGAAGATCGGCGGGTTATGCTCCCTTTTATTGTCAATATCGATGGTTTTACCCTTTCTCACGTCATAGAACCCATTGAGATCCCTGATCAGGAGCTGATTGATCGTTATCTGCCCGCCTATAAACCAAAATTTAGACTTGAGCCCCGTAAGCCTATCTCCATCGGGGCTGTAGGTATCCCTGAGGTCTATATGGAGGCCAAAAAAGCCACTGATGAGGTGGTCAAGAACGCCCGAAAGGTAATTCTTAAGGCCTGGAATGAATTTGAAGAGATATTTGGGAGGCGCTATCAGCCAGTAGAGACCTATAGAGCTGAAGACGCAGAGGTTCTTATTCTCATTATGGGGTCTTTGGCCGAGACAGCTATGACTGCCGTGGATAAGATGCGGGAGGCTGGTCAGAAAGTTGGTCTGGTAAGGCTTCGTCTCTGGCGGCCTTTTCCTGTTATGGAATTTCGTAAGGCTATTTCTGGGGCCAAGGTTTTGGCGGTAGTTGATCGAGCCTTGTCTCCAGGGGCGGTAACTCCGCCAGTGGCCTCAGAGGTCCGTTCTGTTCTCTACAATGCCCCTAAACGGCCCAAGATCTTTAGCTTCATTGCCGGCCTGGGAGGACGGGATGTAACAGTAGAGACCTTTGAAGAAATCGCAGACAAGGCTGCTTTTTATGCCAAGAAGCGGCCCAAAGAACTCTATGAGATGATTGGGGTGCGGGAGATATGATTGCAGAATTCGCTAAATTCAAGGGATTTTCACCGAAGAATCTTCCTAAAGAAGAGCCTTTTGCCCCGGGACACCGGGCTTGTCAGGGCTGTGGCGAGGTTTTGGCCTTAAGGCTGGCCCTTAAGGCCTTGGGAATGAATATCATCGCCGTGAGTGCCACGGGTTGTATGGAGATCATCTCCTCGCCCTTCCCGCAGACGGCCTGGAGGGTACCTTGGATCCACATCGCCTTTGAGAATGCAGCGGCGGTGGCCTCTGGAGTTGAGGCGGCCATTAAGGCTCTTCAGCGAAAGGGGCGCTATCCCAAAAAACACGTTGACGTGGTTGCTTTTGCCGGGGATGGTGGTACGGCGGATATAGGCCTTCAGGCCCTCTCTGGAGCCCTGGAGAGGGGGCATGATTTTGTCTACATCTGTCTGGATAACGAGGCCTATATGAATACTGGTGTCCAGCGTTCAAGCTGTACCCCTTATGGGGCCATGACTACCACCAGTCCGCCGGGGAAGAAGAGCTTTGGTCAGGTAACCTGGAAGAAAAATGTTCCGGCTATTGCCGTAGCTCACGGAATCCCTTACGTAGCTACGGCTACTCCGGCCCATTTTCTTGATCTGATGAACAAGGTCAAGAAAGCAGCTCTGGTTAAGGGGCCGGCCTATGTTCATATCTATTCTCCTTGTCCCACCGGGTGGGGTACCCCAGGGGCCAGTTCTATAGAGTTGGCCAAATTGGCTGTTGATACCCGGATCTTCCCTCTCTACGAGGTAATTGAGGGCAAATACTATATTTCCCGGAAGGTAACCAAGCCCAAGCCGGTTGAGGAATATCTTAAGCGTCAGCGTCGCTTTCGTCACTTAGGTGATGATGTAATCGCTCAGATTCAGCGTCGGGTGGATGCCGAGTACGAGCGCCTCTTGAGGTTGGCCGAGTCCTAGGTCTTAAGAGTTAGGCTATCTTGGAAAAAGAAAAAAGGGGCCTTAAGGCCCCTTTTTTCTTTTATCCCCTTACAATTTTGAAAAAAGATTTTAAAATTGGGTTTAAAGTAAGGTCCTGGTCTGGAGGTAATGGCAAGCGGAAAACTTTACGGAAATACGGCTGGCCTTAAGCCAAGTGAGATAAAAAGACTGGAGCGTCTTTATCGTCGTCGAGTTCCACCCGCCTATATTATTAGTCCGGAGTTGGCCCGAGAGCTAGCTGGTCTTTCCCGTCAGATCCGAAGGCAAATCGGCCTCATGATCGATCGGCGGGGAGAGATCATCTATGTAATCGTGGGTGATAACCACCAGATAGTCATTCCTTCTCTTAGTCGCTATCGGGTAGCCGAAGGGCGGTTGAGGGGGCTGCGCTGTATCCATACCCACTTGGCTGAAGCGTCCCTGAGTCAGGATGACCTTACCGATCTGGCCCTCCTGCGCCTTGACCTTATGGCTGTCATCTGTGTTACCCAAGACGGCCTTCCAAACAGAGTCTATGCTGCCCATCTCCTGCCGACAAACAACAACGGTCGCCACTACGCCGAGCTACCTCCGAGACACCCGGCCCATCTTGAACCAGATTTCCTGGAACTTGTTTCTTCTTTGGAAGAGGAGCTGGCCAGGAGACGTCCGGCAAAGGAAGTCTTGAAAGGAGATCGGGCCATCTTGATCAGTGTTTCTACTAAACCAAGGGCTCTGGTAGAGGAATCTTTGGCCGAACTCAAGGAGCTAGCCCGGACGGCGGGGGTTACTGTTCTTGATACTATTGTTCAGAGACGGGATCGGATAAATCCCAAGTTTCTCATGGGTCGGGGAAAGCTCTCGGACTTGGTAGTTCGGGCCCTGCAACTTTCGGCCAACCTTTTGATCTTTGACCAAGAGCTTACCCCCTCGCAGATGCGTTCTATTACCGACTTTACCGAACTGAGGGTGATTGATCGAACCCAGCTTATCTTAGATATCTTTGCCCAAAGGGCCCGGAGTCGGGAGGGTAAGCTTCAGGTCGAAATGGCTCAGTTAAGGTATATGCTCCCCCGTTTGTCTACCAGGGATGACGCCCTTTCCCGGCTCACAGGAGGCATCGGTGGTCGGGGGCCAGGAGAGACCAAGTTGGAGGTTGATCGCCGGCGGGTAAGGGAGCGCTTGGCCAGACTGGAGCGTGAACTTAAGGCTGTCCGGGCCGAGCGAGCTTTACGCCGCAAACGTCGCCAGCGACGTCGTCTACCGGTGGTCTCCATTGTGGGTTACACCAATGCGGGAAAGACCACTCTTCTAAATACCTTGACCAAAAGCGATCTCCTGGCTGAAAGTCGCCTTTTTGCCACCCTTGATCCAACCAGCCGTCGGCTCTATCTGCCGGAGATAAACTCTTCGGTCATTATTACGGATACTGTAGGTTTTATAAGAGAGCTTCCGGAGGATTTGCGCCGGGCCTTTCAGGCTACCCTAGAGGAGCTCTACGAAGCCGATCTTCTCCTCCACGTAGTGGATGTAAGCCATAATTCCTTTGAAGAGAGAATGGAAGTGGTGGATAGCCTACTTGAAGAGATGGGGCTTGGAAGCCTCCCTCAAATAAAGGTCTTTAATAAGATTGATCTCCTGGAAGACTCTTATGTCAGGGCTATTGTCCGAAGATATGGGGCTGTAGCCGTCTCAGCCCTAAATCCAGAGAGTCTTTCCCCGTTGCTTGAGGTAATTGTTCAGAGACTGTCCTTGATGGGAGCCAAGAGGGTTGAGATTTCAAGCAATTTTTAACTTTTTGTCAACTTTATAGAATTGGAAGGCTCTGCGATCATTGAAGTCTAAAAAATTCCGTTTTCTTCATGAGTTAGCACAAAAATATCAATCTTGACAACCAATTCCCCCTATGCTAAAAAACTTTGGATTATCTAAATGAGTGAAGGCTCATTTGGTAAAGGTTTTTGGTTTAAATAGGGCTAGGTCCTGTTTGGTTGAATAAAAATTTTTAGGAAAGGGGGGGTGTATGTAAGGGGAGAGTGTTGGCTTTTGTTGCTTGTTACATTCTTGATCGGAGATGATTTCGATTATCTTTAAGGCTTTATTTTTTAAGGAGGAGTAGGCTATGGGCACATTAACAATGGATACGTTGATAACTTTCGCCATTATTTGTGGCTTTCTGGGGGTTGCTTACGGAATTTTGACAGCCCTTTGGGTTGTCAAGCAGGAGGCTGGCAATGAGCGGATGCAGGAAATCGCTGCCGCCATTCAAGAAGGGGCGGCGGCCTTCCTGGCCAGAGAGTACAAGACAGTTGCCATTGTCGGAGCCATTCTCTTCATCCTTCTCTTTAAACTTGGAAAATGGGTGGCTATTGGATTTCTTATTGGTAGCTCTGGCTCAGCCTTGGCCGGCTATATTGGGATGATGGTCACTGTTCGGGCCAATGTCCGTACGGCCCAGGCTGCCTTTAAGGGGCTTTCCGAGGCCCTCAAGCTTTCCTTCCGGGGTGGTTCGGTTACGGGAATGCTGGTTGTCGGCTTGGGTATTCTGAGTATTGCTGTCTATTTTGCTATTCTTAAGGCTGTTGTTCCGGCTGAACATCTCGATGAGGCTTATCATGCCTTGGTGGGCCTTGGTTTTGGTTGCTCTTTGATGAGCGTCTTTGCCCGTATTGCTGGAGGGATTTACACCAAGGCGGCCGACGTGGGTGCTGACCTAGTCGGTAAGGTTGAGGCTGGCATTCCGGAAGATGATCCCCGGAACCCGGCGGTTATTGCCGATAATGTGGGCGACAATGTTGGTGACTGTGCCGGTATGGCTGCCGACCTCTATGAGACCTACGTGGTGACCATTGTGGCCGCTATGCTTTTGGCTAAGACGGTCTTTGGTCCCCACAGTCTCTGGGTTACCTTTCCGCTTCTGATTGGTGGGATCTCCATCATTGCTTCGATCATCGGTACCTATTTTGTCCGCCTGGGTAAAAGCCAGTATATCATGGGGGCTATGTATAAGGGGCAGGCAGTAGCCGGTATCTTGGCAGCCATTGCCTTCTATTTTGCCTCCAAGTGGTTTATCAATGCTCTGCCTCCGGGACCGGAGAAGGAGATCTTCACTCCGGGGGCTATCTTTGGGGTAGCTATCATTGGTCTTTTGGTCACCGCAGCCATTATCATGATCACTGAATACTATACCTCTAAGAGCTTTGGGCCCGTCCAATACATTGCCAAGGCCAGCGTTACCGGCCACGCCACCAATATCATTGCTGGTCTGGCTGTCTCCATGAAGGCTACTGCTGGTCCGGTGCTGGTGATCTGTGCGGCCATCTTGGGGGCTTATAAGCTTGGCGGAGGTTTCTCTGGAACTCCCATGGGGGCCAAGGCTGGCCTTTTTGCCATTGCTCTGGCGGCGGTCTCTATGCTCTCCATGACTGGTATCGTCGTGGCCGTTGATTCCTATGGTCCGATTACGGACAACGCCGGTGGTATTGCAGAGATGGCCGAACTTCCGGATTCTGTCCGGGATACGACCGATCCTCTTGATGCCGTAGGTAATACCACCAAAGCGGTTACCAAGGGTTATGCCATCGGTTCTGCTGGACTGGCAGCTCTGGTTCTTTTTGCTGAGTATTCCCGGGCTTTTAAGACCCCGGTATCCTTTGAGCTGGCAGATCCGCGGGTCATCGTGGGGCTTTTTATCGGTGGTCTTCTGCCCTACTATTTTGCGGCTCTTTTGATGGAGGCCGTGGGTAAGGCCGCTGGTGGTGTTGTTGAAGAGGTTCGTCGGCAGTTCCGGGAGATTAAGGGCATCATGGAGGGGACAGCTCGTCCTGAGTATGGTCGGTGCGTGGATATCGTCACAAAGAGTGCCATTAAACAGATGATGATTCCGGCCCTTATACCGGTGATCTCACCGGTATTGGTTGGGTTCATTATGGGGCGTGAGGCCTTGGGAGCAGTGCTCATTGGCTCCATCCTTACCGGTCTCTTTGTTGCCATCTCCATGACTACCGGCGGTGGTGCTTGGGATAATGCTAAGAAATATATTGAAGATGGTGCTTATGGTGGTAAGGGCTCTGATGCTCACAAGAGTGCTGTCACCGGGGATACGGTCGGTGATCCGTACAAGGATACCGCTGGGCCGGCCATCAATCCGATGATCAAAGTCATCAATATCGTGGCCTTGCTTATTGTGCCTCTTATTGATAAAGGTTAAGGTTCCTTAAAAGGGGAGGCGATCGCCTCCCCTTTTAAATTTTGCTTATTATTCCTTACAGGGCTTGTTAATTTCCCAACCTTTGGTATTAATAGCCTGCCCCGATTTTTTCTAATAATCTTATTAGATTAATCAGTCTTAAAAATTAATTATTAAATCTAAGGAGGCTAAAGTGTACGATACCTCTGATCTGCGCAAGGGTCTTAAGATCGTCATTGATGGAGATCCTTACGTGGTGGTGGATGTTGAATTTGTCAAGCCTGGTAAGGGACATGCCATGTATAAGACCAGGCTTAAGAATCTCATCACCGGCTATGTTCTTGATAAGACCTATCGGTCAGGGGAGAAACTTGAACCTGCAGATGTTGAGGAAGTAGAGATGCAGTACCTCTATAAAGATGGTTCTACTTACTATTTTATGGATAATCAAACCTATGATCAGATACCTGTAGAAGAAGAAGTTCTTGGAGAAGCAAAGAAGTTCTTAATAGAGAATATGAATGTAGAAGTTCTTCTCTTTAAGGGGAGGCCGGTAGGTATTAATCTGCCCAATTTTGTGGAACTTAAGGTCGTCAAGGCTGATCCCTGGCTTAAAGGAGATACAGTCGCTGGGGCGACCAAACCAGTCACCCTAGAGACAGGCCATGAGATTCAGGTGCCCCTGTTTGTTAAAGAAGGCGATGTTATCAAGATAGACACACGCAGTGGTGAATACGTCGAACGAGTTAAGACCTAGGCCGGATCCAGCCCGCATTATCTTGCGCTCCCGGATTATACGGGCTATCCGACATTTTTTTGAAAAGGAAGGCTTTATAGAGGTATCAACCCCCCTGCTTGTCTCTACCCTGGCTCCAGAACCACACATTGAGGCCTTTGCTGTTGGAGATCGCTTTCTGATTACCTCGCCAGAGTTGAACTTGAAGCGTCTTCTGGCCGAGGGATTTACCCGTATTTTCCAACTTGGACCGGTCTTTAGGAAGGGGGAACGGGGCCGTTATCACCTTCCGGAGTTTACTCTTCTTGAATGGTATCGGGCCGGGGCCGATTATCGAGATCTTATGGATGACTGTGAGCGTCTTCTGCTCTTTTTGCTTCAGGAAATAAGATCAGGCCGGGAGCTGGTCTATCAAGGTAGGCGACTTGACCTCAGTCTGCCCTTTGAAAGGCTCTCGGTCTTGGAGGCCTTTGAGCGGTATGCGGGCTGGCGGCCCGAACCTCCCATCGATCTGGAGCGTTTTTATCTGGATCTGGCCGAAAAGGTTGAACCGGCCCTGAACAGGGACAGACCAGTATTTCTTTATGATTATCCGGCTCCGGTAGCGGCTCTTTCCCGGCTTAAGCCAGGAGGAAAACTGGCGGAAAGAGTAGAGTTCTACCTGGGAGGACTTGAGTTGGCCAATGGGTTTTCTGAGCTTACTGATCCTGAAGAGCAAAGTAGGCGCTTTCAGGAAGATCTGAAAATCCGTAAGGATCTGGGAAAGCCCCTTTATCCCTGGCCAGAGGCTTTCCTCAAGGCTCTGGCCCACTGTCCTGAGGCCGCCGGGATGGCCCTTGGGGTTGACCGACTCATTATGCTCTTTAGCGATGCGGCAAGTATAGATGAGGTGGTCGCCTTTGTCCCCGAAGAGGTCTAATCGAACCTTACCTTCGGGACCTCTTCGACCCCCGTGGGGGCCTGGAAAGGCTCTTTGGGGCTGTAGCGGAGCAGAAGCTGGTTGGTCAGATTGTTAGGAAAGATACGGATAGAGACGTTGAACCTCTCTACCGCCCGGTTGTAACGAACCCGGGCAACATTGATACGATTTTCCGTCCCTTCCAGTTGATGAAGAAGGTCCCGGAAAAGATCACTTGAACGTAATTCTGGATACCTTTCGGCGACCATAAGGAGCCGGGAGAGGGCCGTGGTAAGTTCCCCCTCGGCCTTGGCCAATTTGGCCATAGCCTGTGGGTCAGAGGGGATCTCGCCAGATAGTTTGATCTCCCCCACTTTGGCTCGGGCCCTGGTTATGGCCTCAAGGGTTTCTTTTTCGTGTTTAGCGTAGGCCTTAACTACCTCCACCAAATTGGGAATAAGGTCATGGCGTCGTTGAAGGGCGGCCTGAAGGTCTGCCCAGGCCTTCTTGACAGCCTCATCGTTGCGTTGGATCTGATTATAGCCGCAAGAGGAGACTCCGCTGATAAGGATCAGTATGATCAGCACTTGGAGAGTTTTTCTGATGGTCATCCTCCACCTCCAGGGTCTAATTCAGAGATAATTATCGTATTTGCTTGAGAAATTCAGCCTTAATTAAGAGTCTATTCCTTCTAACCTATTTAGGAGATAAAGGCCATACCAGGTAGTCTCTAAGAAGGAGATCCCACCTGGGGCCCGGGCAAAGCCCCCGTTACCCCTCTGGCAGGAGAGAACATAGGCCTTAAGGGCCTTTGGATTTCTGGGACCTTGGCTAAGATATTCCAGGGTCCGGAAGGCAAAATAAGTATTCTCTAGAAAAGAGGTGGTCCCCGGGTGGAAACCAAAGCCTCCGTCAGGATTCTGTGAATCGATAATCCAATCAAGATAGCCATAAAGCTCTTCGGGGTCTTGGGTCCAGGTCAGGAGGTATAGGTCCCGAACGACAGAGACCTTAATTTTAAGGGCCTTTTCTTTTAGTTCCTTAAGAAGGCCCGGAGCGTGCCCGATGATCTTGGCTAATCGTATAAGATAGATTACCTCTGTTGAGATGGGTTCGGTCTGGGGCCGCTGGATAAGAAACGCTTTTAGCTCTGCTGGCAGGGGTTCCTCTAAGGCTTTAAGGGCCCAGGCCGCCATAAAGGTTATTGAGGCCAAGCCCATACGTTCGAAAAGCTGCCTTTTGAGCCACTCCTTGGTGGCTTGATGGTTGGATTTGTAGCCCATAAGCCTTAAGGCCCTTAAAGCATAATAGGTGTCCTCTACCGTGGCTGGTAGCTTGGGGGTGGCCCCAAATCCCCCTCCGGCCTTCTCTCGGGTTAGGATAAACGGGGTCACCTTGGAGACTATCTCGGGAGACATAGATCCTAGAGCCTCTCTACCTCCTTTTGATAACCAGAAAGCTCTTGTCTTATTTCCTCAATGGCTGCCAGCCGGGCCGAAAGACCACTTAGGGTCTGGGAGACCTCCCGTTCACTCCGATTTTTAAGACTTAAAGCCCGGGCCAAGGCTTCCCTTATGGCCGTAAGGGTAAGGTCTATTTTTTCGTCAAGTTTCTTGCGGAACTCTTTGGTTGTAAAATCTATCCGTCTGATCAGATCGTAGCGGACCCGGCCACAATGTCTCTCAAAGCGGTCGGCGATGGTGGATCGCATCCTTCTGAGGATGATTCCCTTGGCTAAAAACATGGGCAGCGCCGAACGAAGGGAGAGTTGAATGAGTTCAAGACCAACCGGATCCTCGCGAAGAAGGAAGTAAAAATCGCTTTTTCCGGTGAGCTTTTCTACGGTGGTGAATGGCTTAAGATCTATATCAAAGAGATCAGCGGCCAATTTAACGATACTTTCGATTATCTGATTGGTGCGTCTAGCCAGTTCTAGGTAGATTTCCTCTAACTCTTCGGCTATCTCTTCTGATTCCTGGTTGCGGAAAAGAGAAAAAAGTCTTTGTATCTCTCCAAAGACAAAATTCTCCATTTCCTTTTCTAATTCTCGGCTTGAAAGTCCTCGGGAGCTTTTATCCATAAAGATCCTTTCCAGCTCTTTTAAGAGTTCTGGCAATTGGACCTCTTTGAGCCGTTGGAGATCTTCATCCAGTGAATCCTTTAATCTTTTGACCTGACCCTCGAGAATGAAGTTCATCTGTTCTCGATCTTTTTCAATAAAGCGGGCCTTTTCTTCGAATTGATCGATCTTTTCCTGAAGTTTTTCCAAAGAAAGTTTAGTGGCCTCTTGTTCTAGTTTGTAGGCCAAGGTCTCATCGGCAAGGTGTCGGAGGAGATTTCCAATGACTGCCTGGAGAAAGGCCTTGCCCTTTTCTTGGTGGAGGAAGGAGCGCAGGTCTTTTTCAAAGCTTAAAAAACGAGACTCTTCCAGCCTTTTTATGTTCCCTTTTAGTTTAGCCTCCAGGGCCTCTTTGGCGGAGACAGGATAGATTTTAATTTTCCGTCCCAGGTCCTTTTGGAGAATATCTTCGGTGAAGGCCAGAGCCTCAGCCAGGTCGGTCTCTCCAACTAGGTCGATCTTGTTGAGGACAAAAAAGATCTTGTCCACATGTTCACGAACATCTCGAAGAAATTGATGTTCGGATCCGCTCAATGGGGGATCGGCTGTAAGGATAAAGATCCCAGCATCGACACAGGGCAGATAGGCATAGGCGACATCGGTGTTATGTTGATAAACGGAGCCGACTCCCGGAGTGTCGATAATCCTGACTCCATCCTTAAGGTATTCAGAGGGATAAAAAACTTCCACCTCTTTGACCCGAAGCCTATTGGCCGGATTTTTCTTCTAGGTGACAAACTCCGGGATGCGAGAAGGAGGGATCTCTTCCCGACGACCGTCAAGATAGTGAACTACAGCCTTTATTTTCGGACCATAGCGGAGAATAGTAACGATGGCCGTTAGGGGAACAATGGCCGTGGGCAGAATTTCTG
>NZ_JBPMLP010000040.1:0-93351 GCF_054026695.1 Thermosulfuriphilus sp. | reverse complement strand
GTCTACCTTGGCTTTGAAAACATCAGGGAGATCGCCTTGGCCTCAAGCCTGTTTGAAGCCGTCATGAGGGAGACCCCGCCTCCCAGACGGGATAAGATCCTAAAATTATTAAGCCAGTCTTATTTTTGTGCCTATTTCTGCCGCCAGTTGGCCTCTGAGGTTCCCTTTGAAGAGGAAGAAGTCTTCATCTGTAGCCTTCTTTATCAGATTGTTCGTATTGTCCTGGCCATCTACCACCCCGGGGCCTACAGACGGCTCCTCAAAAAGGAGAAGGCCAATCCAACATCAGCCCACAAGATGCTTTTTCGGCTGGCCGAAAAGGTCGCTGATTGCTGGTCCCTGCCCCCGAGCCTCCTCTATACCCTGGAGGGCTCTCCTAGAGCCCATTCCCCCGGGACCTTAGCCAACTTTATCGACCGTATGAATCAAGCCGTTATTAGGGCCTCGGTCACAGGTGATCTTCTTCCCCTAAAAGAGACCTTAAAAGAGCTGGGACTCTCAGACCTGCCCCTCAATTCACTACTTAAAAGGGCCTACCAGACCGTAAAGGAACTCTCTCCCCGAATAGCCACAGAGATTCCCATCTATAAGTTTAAAGACAAAGGGGCCTCCTCCCCCGGTCTTCCATCTCCCGAGGAGGAACTCCAGAAGACAGATTTTTATTTCCGGGCCCTTTCCGAGATTACCACCAGTCTTACCTCTGATAAGTGCAGTTATGAAGAGATTCTCCTCATGGTCTCTGAAGCCCTTTGCCGGGGTCTGGCCTGTGAGACAGTGGCCCTTTCCATCATGAGCCTTGACCGCCGGAAACTCGTCTTTAGGTACGGCCTGGGCCCTGAGGCCAAGGGGATCAAGGGGGAGTCGATCCCCACAGACAATAAGCTCTTCCGAGACATCTTCTCCCAGGCAAAGGAATGGTCAGGAAGCCTAGAAGAACTACCCGAGGCCGGCATCCTTGGCCAGATTTGGCCGGGACATCAGGTTCTTATCTCTCCTTTAACTATAGCTGGTAAGGCTGTAGGGGCCTTTTTTGGCTTGCGAAAAACGCCTTTTGGAGACGAGGAGAAACAAAAGGCCGAGGCTTTGAGAAACCTGGCCATTTTGGCCATTACCACTAAAAGATAGGTAGGCCTAGACTCAGTGAAGTCGGGGATAAATGAGGTAATAAAAGAAGAGACTGGCCATAGCCACCCTGATCACCCAAAGATACCAAGGACTTTTCTTAAAATAATTTATGACGAATTGTCTCTTGTTCATTGTTTAGACCCCAATTACCTCATAGACAGCGGGCAAATGACGGTATTTTTCGGCATAATCGAGTCCATAGCCTACCAGGAATCCCTGAGGAATACGGAATCCCACATAGTCTATCTTGATATCTATCTCCCGTCGCTCGGGCTTGTCTATGAAACAGCACCTCTTAACCTGGGCAGGCTGGTGAAGCCTCAAGACCTCTTCAAGGTAAAGAAGGGTCCGGCCGGTGTCGATGATGTCCTCGACGACAATGATCTCTTTACCGGCGATAGGTAGTTCGATGTCCTTGGTGATCTTGATCTCCCCGGAGCTAGTGGAATGACCGTAGCTTGCCAGACGGACGAAGTCAATCTCATGAGGGATCTTAATCGCCCGGCACAAATCGGCCATAAAGACAAAGGCCCCCTTGAGGATCCCAATGAGCACCAGAGGGCGACCGCTGTAATCCCGAGAGATCTCCTCTCCCAGCTGGGCTACCCGAGCGGCGATCTCCTCGGCGCCGATGAGCAATCTTAGTTCGGCCATTACTCTCCCTTCCTGAGCGAGATCACTTTTTTATACAGCCCTTTGCGATCCAATCCAAGGTCTCGGGAAAGAAGCCTGGCTATCTCCGCCGGAGAAAGCCCGTCGGCAAGAAGGGTTTTTATCAGGTCGTCAAGGTCAGAGGCCTGAGGTGAAAGGCCTCCCCGGGCCCCTTCTATCACCACCACATATTCACCGCGACAGGGTTCTCTGGAGACCCTTTTTGCCAAGTCCCCAATTGGACCTAGTAGATATTCCTCATGGAGTTTGGTCATCTCCCTAGCGACAAAGGCCCTTCTTGGACCCAGGATCTCGGCGGCAAGGATCAAGGTTTGGCGGATGCGCCGGGGAGACTCAAAGAAGATCACAGGAATCGACTGATATCTTAAAGAGGCCAAAAGAACACCCTTTTCAGCCTCATCCTGAGGAAGGAACCCCCAAAAGATGAAGGCCTCAGCCCGAAATCCAGAGACACTAAGGGCGGCAATTGGGGCCGAGGGGCCTGGAACAGGAATGACCTGAAGCCCCGCCTCTCTGACACGACGGACCAGATAGGCTCCCGGATCAGAGATTCCCGGGGTGCCCGCCTCAGAGACCAAGGCCACTTTAGCCCCTTCTTTGAGACGGGCAATAAGTTTTGGAGTACGTTTTTGTTCATTGTGTTCATGAAGACTAATCAGGGGAGTTTTGATACCGTAAACACTCAGGAGTTTACGGGTAGTCCTGGTATCTTCGGCGGCAATGATATCGACTTCTTTTAAGACCTCAAGGGCTCTGATGGTAATGTCTTTGAGGTTCCCAATGGGAGTGGCAACAACAAAGAGGACTCCTTGATTACTTTCACTCACCTGGTGGCCTTGTAGACGTGAAAGATGCGCTGGATAGCCGTAAGATTGGCCAAGAGGGCCAAGGCAACGACTACCGCCCCCTCAAGACTAAAAACAAGCCCGATAATAATGGCCAGAATGCGTTCAAATCTGGTAAAGATTCCCACCCGGCACTCCACTCCCAGCCCCTCGGCCCGAGCCCTGGTGTAGCTGACCAGAAGTGAGCCCGAGAGAGCCAAGATGGTGGCTACCTGGGCCCACAGAAGACCTTGAGTGTGGAAGTGGACAAGAAATCCAGTAAAAATGGCTATTTCTGCATAACGGTCCAAGGTGGAATCCAAAAAAGCACCAAATTTTGTCTTCTGTGAGGTTGTCCGGGCCAGAAGACCATCAACGGCATCCAGAGGGCCAAAGAGAGAAAGGGCGATGCCGGCCCAAAATAGCTGACTAAAACCGATAAGGACTCCCACCAAGACACAGCCCAAAAAACCCAAAACACTCACCGTATTAGGGCTGATACCAAGGCGGTGAAACAGACGGGCCAAAGGAAGAAGCAAAGGCTGACTGGCCGTCTTGACCCGTTCAGTAAAGGTGATGGTCTCCTCACAAGGCACGATAGATACCTCCAATAAATAAGGAAAATATAAAAGCCCACCTTGGGCGTCAAGGTGAAGATAATGGGTTTTATTTGTCTTTCATTTGCCTTAAAATGCCTGGCCATCAAGATGAAGATTGCTTTAGCACAAATCAATCCTACCATTGGTGCCTTCTCGGCCAATCTGGCCAAGATGGTCCGTATGGGCCAGGAGGCCAGAGACCAAGGCTGTGAGCTGATCGTCTTTCCTGAATTGGCCGTCTGCGGTTATCCCCCTAGGGATCTTCTAGAGCGAGAAGAATTTATCAGGGCCAACCTCGAGGCCATTGAAGGCCTTAAGCGAGGCCTTGAGGGAATCGCCTTCATCTGCGGCTTTGTCGACAAGGTGGACCACCCCCGAAGCAAGCCGCTCAGAAACGCAGTGCTGATGGTAGACAGTGGCCAGGAGCTGACCCGGGGCTACAAAAGACTCCTGCCCACCTATGACGTCTTTGATGAGGTCCGATACTTTGAACCCGGCACTGGGCCGGTAGTGGCTGACTTCCGGGGAATCCGCTTCGGTCTTTCTATATGTGAAGATATCTGGAACGACCCTGACTTCTTCCCCCATCCTCTCTATGAGATTGATCCCGTTGAGGAGCTGATCGCCTCTGGGGCAGAGATAGTTATCAATATCTCGGCCTCCCCCTTTTACTTAGGCAAGGGACGGCTTCGGGAAAAACTCCTTGGTCATCTATCTGGCAAATATCAGCGGCCCTTTCTTTATTGCAACCAAGTTGGCTCTGACGATCATCTTATCTTTGATGGACGCTCCTTGGCCGTGGCTCCAGATAGGGTTTTTGCCCGGGGGGCCAGTTTTCGCGAGGACTTAGTTGTTGTCGATCTCGACGGCCTCCGAGGAACAATCCGTCCCCGACTTGAAAGAGACGATGAAGAGGCCCTTGAGGCCCTGATCTTGGGAATACGAGATTATTTTTCCAAAACCGGATTTCATTTGGCCATTGTTGGTCTCTCTGGGGGTATAGATTCCTCGGTCACCGCCAGTCTAGCCACTTTGGCCCTTGGTCCCGATGGTGTCCTCGGGGTACTTATGCCCTCGCCCTATACATCTGAGGCCTCCCTGGAAGATGCCCTTTACTTGGCCAAGGCCCTAAAGATACGGCAGAAAACTATCCCTATTTCCGATATCTACCGTCAATATCAGGCTGTCCTCGGTCAGGCCCTAGGGGAGGAGCTAACAGATATAGTTGACCAGAACATCCAGGCCCGCATTCGGGGCAATATTCTCATGGCCTTGGCCAACCAGTACAGAGGGTTAGTACTTTGTACTGGCAATAAGGCCGAATTTGCCGTCGGATACTGTACTCTCTACGGAGACATGTGCGGGGCCCTCTCGGTTCTGGCCGATGTCCCCAAAATGATGGTCTACAAGATTGGCCGGCTGATAAATAACCGGGCCCAAAGGGTCATCATCCCAGAAAGGGTCTTTATCAGAGCTCCTTCGGCCGAACTTAAACCAGATCAAAAAGACCAAGATGATATCCCAGACTATATTCTCCTTGATACGGCCATCAAGGAGTATGTTGAAGATCTCAAATCCGTCTCCGAAATCCTGGCCGAAGGTCTTCCTAAGGAGGCCCTAGAGCAGACCTTAAGACTACTTTATCGGGCAGAATACAAGCGTTGGCAGGCGGCCCCTGGCCTCAAGATTACTCCCCGAGCCTTCGGTTATGGCCGGAGATATCCCATTGCCCATGGTTTTGAGCCACTGGGAACTAGAGACTTATGGAAGTAGAAGTAAAGGAGTGCATAGAAATTTTGGAAAAGACCTTTGTCCACTCCCCCATTGGAATCTGTATTCTGGATCAGGATCTCTATGTCCGCTGGGTCAATCCTAGTTATTGTCGATATCTAGGCCTTGGCCCAGAAAGGCTTCTGGGAAGGTACCAGCCAGAGCTCATTGAGACCTTAATCGCCCCTTTGTTTGAAAACCCTGAGCTTTTCCTCCAAAAGGCCCAGACCTCCTATGAAAAAAGAAAAGAAACCGTCTTCTCCTGCCACCTTCTCCCTGATGAAGGACGAGAAGAACGATGGCTTGAGAGATATTGCCACCCTATAGAAAAGGGACCCTTTGCCGGAGGAATCATCGAATACTACACCGATATCACTACCGTTAAACTGGCCGAAGCCCACTTAAGGGAAAGGGACCAACAACTCCAAGACCTCTTTGACAACGTCAACGATCTCATTCAGAGCGTTGATGCCCGCGGACGATTCGTATTTGTCAATCGCCGCTGGAAAGAGGTCCTGGGATACAGCAATCATGAGCTTGATACCTTGACCGTATTTGACATCATCAGCCCGGAAGAACGAAACCATTGTCTTTCTATCTTCCGCGACCTTCAGATCAAG
This sequence comes from Thermosulfuriphilus sp., assembly GCF_054026695.1. Classification (NCBI taxonomy): domain Bacteria; kingdom Pseudomonadati; phylum Thermodesulfobacteriota; class Thermodesulfobacteria; order Thermodesulfobacteriales; family Thermodesulfobacteriaceae; genus Thermosulfuriphilus; species Thermosulfuriphilus sp. The sequence goes on along the minus strand of NZ_JBPMLP010000040.1, from coordinate 87,741 downwards.
GGGCCCACTAGTGTCCAGATCGAGACCACCTTTCAGACCAAAGAGGGCCGTTCTGTAACCGTAGAGGGAAACATTACCGTCCGGAGAGACGAAAAAGGCAATTTCCTCTACACTAGGGGCATCTTTCGAGACGTGACAGAAAAAAGACGTCTAGAGCATCAATTGCGTCAGGCCCAGAAGATGGAGGCTGTAGGGACCCTAGCTGGAGGGATTGCCCACGACTTCAATAACATCCTCACGGGCATCATTGGCCACCTGGAACTGGCCCTTCTCAGGCTTCCGGAAGACTCACCGGTGGTCCGGGATCTGGAGACTATCAAGGGTCAGGCTGAAAGGGCCGCTGGTCTTGTCCGCCAGCTTCTGGCCTTCAGCCGGCGCCGGATGCTTGAGTTCGAGATCCTTGATCTCAATCAGGTGGTAAGGGAGCTTGCCGGAATGCTCTCCCGGATAATCGGGGAGACCATAGAACTCCGGCTAGATCTAGCCCAGGATCTTCCTTCAGTATATGCCGACCGCTCTGCCCTGGAGCAGATAATCCTCAATCTCTGTGTAAACGCCCGGGATGCCATGCCTGAAGGTGGACGGTTAACCATTGAGACCACCTGTAGTCCCCTTTCCCTTGAAGGAAACTTTGGCCAGAAAAAGGCTACCAGATATGTACTGCTCCGTATTGTGGACACCGGAGTGGGGATCCCCAAGGAGATCCAGGAGCGAATCTTTGAACCTTTCTTCACCACCAAAGATCCTGGTAAGGGTACTGGACTTGGGCTTTCCATGGTCTATGGGCTGGTAGAACAACATCGTGGGCAGATCAGACTAAAGAGTGAACTTGGCTTAGGGAGCACTTTTGAAATCTATCTACCAGCTTATGAGGGCCCAAGACTCTTCTCCGCCCCCCGGAATACCTATTCGAGCCCTGTTTTGGAACAGCTTCGGGGCCAAGGTCTGATCCTCGTAGTTGAAGACGAGGCCGCCCTTAGGAACCTTATAGAAGAGGCCCTGGCCGAGAAAGGATACCAGGTGGTCTTGGCCACCAGTGGCAAAGAGGCCCTTGAATATCTAGCCAGACGTAAGGTTGACCTTATCGTCTCCGACGTGGTCATGCCGGAGATTGGCGGTCGAAGACTCTATGAGATCCTGAGGGCTCGCGGAGATAAGACCCCTTTTCTCTTTATCAGCGGCTACAGCCTCTCTCAGCTCGACAGCCAATTCTTAAGTCGTGAAGATATCGTCTTTCTAGCCAAGCCTTTCAGGCTGCGGACATTTCTGACCACGGTGAAGGAGATCCTAAGCAAGAGAAGATCTTAACGGAAAAGCTCTTGGGCCTCTTTGGTTCGGAAGTTGAGCTCCACCAAGAGAAACTCAAAATCTTTTCTTTTGAGGCCAAGGCGCAGGAGAAGCTCTCCTTCATACTTATAGGCCAACCCATCCAGCCCCACCCCATACCCCAGGGATAAGGTTAGTATGTTAGCAAGGGCCACCACACCGGTAAGGGTGTCTTCTAGATAGATTTCCGGCCGGTGGTGATTCCCTACGGCCCGGACAATCTCCTCGGGGAAACGCCAACGAGAAAGAATCTCAGCCCCTAACTCGGCATGGTCAATCCCCAATACAGCCCTTTCGGCCTCGTTGAAGGACTGTCCTTCACAGACCATGGTGATTATCTGGGAACACTTCTCGGAGACAAACAGTCCCAGAAGGATTTTACCTATGTCGTGAAGAAGAGCGGCCGTAAAGGCAAAAGGTTTGGCTGAGGAAATCACTTCCTCCTGAATAAGATCGGCGGCCATCGCCGCGGCCATGGAATGTTCCCAAAGGTCGCGATCGGCCAGTTCATAGCCGATGACCGGTCTTTTCAAATAATAAGAGGCGCAGGTGGTAACAATGATGTCGAAGAGCCTCTTCTGGCCCAGAAGAGAAACAGCGGTGGTCAGGGAAGATACCTTACGAGGCAGGCCGAAGAAAGCCGAATTACAAAGCCGGAGGACATTGGCCGTCACCCCGGGATCAAAGCGGATGACCTCAACTAGATCTTCTACAGTGGTATTGGGCTCCTGGATGAGGGCCATAACCTTCTGGGCCACCTGGGGGAAGGGCGGGAGTTTGTCGATCTGTTTGTAGATCTTCTGGGTAATCTCTCTCATAGATCAAATTCCTTAAAGCCCGGAATCTTTACCGTAACCCTTCCGGTGCCAATCTCCAGACGAAGGGTTCGATTAACCGTCCCCCCGACGTGTTCTTCGGTAATCGAAAGTCCTTGCTCCCAAAGGATATTGCGGAGAACGACGTAGTTCTTCTTACCAATCTTAAAAAAGGAATCCCCCATAATCTGGGCTCCCCCAGCCACCTTAACCACCAGCCCTGCCCTTCTGGCCCCCAATCTTAAGACCTCATCGAGGAAAAGGGGAAAGGCCGTATCGGCAAAGATAAGGGGATTTTCCTGGGCCCGAGAGGGATCCAGGCTTGAATCAGGGAGCATATAGTGAAGAAGCCCTCCAACCTTTACCAAAGGGTCATACAGGACAACCCCGATACAGGAACCTAGGGATGGGGCCACCAGAATCTCCTCCGGCTCCCGAGAGATCTTCATATCGGCCACATCGACAATTATCTCCATATCACGACGGTCAGCCAAGGATTGCACCTCTTGTTTTTTTGCGCTCCCTGGGTTTCTATTTCGGCCAAATTATGCCTAGCTATAATCTGTGGTTCCTAAACCTCCTGTTCTTATAGACCAAAGATTTCTGACAGCCCTTTCTTTTATCCAGATCCGTCTTTCTTTAAGGGTCAGGCTCACCCCTTTGGAGAGAGTTCCTCAAACGGTTGCTGGCTGTGATGTGGCCTTTAAAGAAGGGGAGGCCTGGGGGGCCGCTGTTCTTTTTGATCTCTCCAGCCTAAGCCCCCTTGAAGCCTCCTTGGCCTCAGGACCTGTCCCCCTACCCTACGTACCTGGCTTTCTTTCGTTTCGGGAGATACCGGTTATTTTAAAAGCCCTTCATGGGCTAAAGATTCCCCCAGATCTCGTCCTGGTGGATGGCCAAGGGATTGCCCACCCCCGAGGCCTAGGACTTGCTAGCCATCTGGGGCTCCTTTTGGAGATTCCCACCATCGGCTGTGCCAAATCAAGGCTTATCGGTCAGTACCGAGAACCAGGCCCCGAGAGAGGATTAAGTAGCCCTCTTCTTTATAAAGGACGGAAAATAGGCCTAGTACTACGAACCCGAAAAGAGGTAAAACCGGTTTTTGTCTCCCCTGGGCACCTGATCGATCTAAACGGGGCCGCAGAGGTGGTCTTAAAGCTCTCTCGCTATCGTCTTCCAGAACCCCTCAGACTGGCTGACCGACTCTCAAAAGAGGCTAAAGGCGGCCGCTGGCCTCTGCTTTTATCCGGCAGATAAGACAGGGATCATTGACAGCTGGTTCCTGACAACGAGAACAAGTTGTCAAGGGTTTTTCCATAAAGCGTTCCATCTCCTTGTGGAAGACAGGATAAGCCTTACGTAGATATTCAATATAAAAACGTCTCTTGGCCCCAGGGAAGGCCTCCTCCAGCCGCTCCATCTCCTCAGCATAGACTAACCGAGTGGCATTTTCAGAAAAAGGACAGGGATCAGCCAGATAGTCAATGTCATTGAGTTCAGCATAAAGCCTTATCTCTTTTACACTAGAACGACAAAGTGGCTTGGCCTTCCTGACGAAGCCCCCTCCTTCGGGGAGTACCGGATATTTGCGGGCCAGATATTTAAGACTCCAGTTGACGACGTTTGAAAGAAGGCTTGAGGCCTCATCGTCTAGGTTGTGGCCGGTAACAATCACCTGATATCCCATCTCTTTGGCCAGTTTGTTAAAAAGGGCCCTCTTGACCGCCCCACAGAGGGAGCAAACCTTACGGGTCTTCCTCTCTAGATCAGGCAGGCAGACTCCGATGAGGTCCTTCATCGAGAGACGTTGGAACTTAAGACCGTGGACAGCGGCAAAATCTCGACCTTTAAAATAGGATAGTTCCGAAAAATCTGGAATCCCAAGATCGAGGAAGAAGCCATCGGCCTGATAGCCCAGTCGATTAAGGACTAGCCAAACCGTAAGGCTGTCTTTACCTCCAGAGACCCCTACTAGGATACGATCCTGACGGCGGAACATCTTGAACTGGTTTATGGTCCGACTGACGTAGCGCTCAAACCAAGCAATGTAGTGTCCCCTGCAAAGGGCTAGGCGATGCTCCCGGAGATAGATGGCCGTCTCCTGGCGGCAGATTTTACACTTATAGGTCTTCTTCATCCCTCCTCCTCGCCTTCATGATTTGATTGGTAAGTTCCCTAAGATCTATCTCCCCTCGAGGGTTCTCCCTCATCTTTTGCCAGAAGGCCAAGATCTGAACGATCTTCTGGGCCTCTGCAGAGGGGAGATCTTTTAAATTCGGAGCCACTTCGGCCACCGAGAGCAGGTCTTTTACCTTGATTTTGGCCGGGTCACAAGCCGGAAGAAGCCTTTCTTCAAAGGAGTCCGTGGTAAAAAAACCAGCCCTGATAAGCCTCTCGACGACCTTCTCTACCACAGAGACAGGAAAACCAAGCCTTTCAACCAGTTCGGCTACCGTAGGACCGGGCCTTCCTTCAAGGAAGGGCTCTACCACCAAGATGGCCGTAAAGAGAGCGCAGAGCTCAGCGTTGTCCGGCTCCTCTTCAAGGGCCTCAGAGGTGAAAAGACGCCGCCGGAACTGGAAGACATAAGCCACTTCGGCCCCAAAGAGAATGACCGCCCAAGAGACGAAAAGCCATAGCATAAATAGAGGGATAACGGATAGAGAACCGTAGAGTTTGGAATAGGTTACCACCTTGGCGGTATAAAGGGCATAACCCCAGGCGGCTGTCTGCCAGAGGATGTCCCCCACCAAGGCTCCCAGGGCAGCGGCTGTAGCCCGTACCCGGATGGCCGGGAGATAGTAAAAAATGCCCCAGAGAAGGATAAACATAGAAATATAAGGAACTACCTTGAAAAGGGTAGAATAGATGACCCCTTTGCTCAGCCAAAAATGGACAAAATAGGCCATGACCAGAAGGGGAATGGCAATGAGGAGCGGCCCCAGGGTGAATCCTGTCCAATAGATAACGATCCGATTAAGTAAGGGCCTCTTCTCTTCTGTCTTCCATATATAATTGAGGATATCCTCAAGCTCCGTTAGAAAAAAGAAGGCCATCACGGCCAAAACAATCATACTGGCCGACCCTAAGGGAGCATTCTGGGCCTTAGTGGTAAGATCTCGGATGATCCCCGAGACCCTTTCCAGGGCCCCTGGATTAAGGATCTCGGAGATGTATTGATAGATGAGATCTTCAATCTGCCCCAGGCCTCCAAAAAGTTTGACTACTGCCAGACCGATAGCCAGGACGGGGATAAGAGAAAATATGGTCATATAGGTGAGGGCCTGGGCACTGATGAGACAACGATCAGCCAGAAACTTTCTGACCACCAGTTTTAAAAATCTAAAGAAGATCAAAACATCCCCCTGCAGATTTTTTGTCCAGATCTTTTCCCATTTTGGGTCAGGGGCCGGGGCTTGACAAGGGATCAAAAATTGGCTCAATTTATACCGCCTTCGGCGGTGTAGCTCAGTTGGTTAGAGCATGCGGCTCATATCCGCAGAGTCCGGGGTTCGAGTCCCTGCACCGCCACCAAGAGGTAGCCCAGCTGGCGGCGTAGCCAAGCGGCTAAGGCGACGGTCTGCAAAACCGTTATTCCGGGGTTCGAATCCCCGCGCCGCCTCCACATAATCTCTTTAAGCCTTCCTTCTAAAGACCCAAAGCATATAGCTGCGGGGGAATTCTCGGGCTAGAAGCCTTTCAAGAAGACGCTTAAGCTCCCTTGACTCAGGTATCTGAAAATCCTCCTGGAAAAATCCTCGTTCCTCAATCCTGAACCCTTCATCCAGCCTTGTCAGACGGACCAACCGATTGCGTTTCTTGCAGAGGAGATCCAGACATTCGCCCGGCTTGAGTTTGGCACTTTCGCGCATCACCCAAGCCAAGGCCTGATCAGCAAGGATACGGGACATAAGCCTCCTTTTACTCCATAAATGAGCCCAATCTATTTTACAGGAAAATATCTAGGCCTCCAGGAAGATTTTTAAAAATAGAAAAATGAAAACATTAAATATTCAATAAATCCCTAACCAATACTTGGCCTTAGCATTTTCACCTCCTTTAGTGTTTTAAACTGAAACACTCCTTAGTCACCTATTTAAGGATAGATATAAATTACAACTGATAAGTTCATTGATACCATTAATTAATCTCTTTTTATAAAAATAAATAACAACAAAAAAAGATGGCAAATCAGTCAAGATGTAGCAAATAAATTTATTCTACTTGACAAGATATTTCACCTGCTTTACGTAAACAACGCTACAGCTACCAGGGATTGTAAAAAAAGACACAAGGTTGGAGAAGAGCGATGAAAAGTCATGTCTTAAGACCTCTATTTGTCGCCATAGGATTGGGTGTCTTGCTTATTATTGTCAGGTCTTTTCTGACTCCATCGGACTTTGGTATTCATGGCCAAAGTTTTACTTACAGTTATTTTCGACTAAGCAATATAGATGAGTGGAAGGCCTTTACTGTTAAATATCAAGGGCAAAACTATTGTGCCGAATGTCATCCAGACAACTACGAAGAGCACGAAAACTCCAAGCACCGTATAATCCAGTGTGAGAACTGCCACGGCCCAGCCATAAACCATCCCGATGATCCTGAGGCCCTTCCCATTGATCGAAGCCGGGCCCTCTGCCTGCGCTGCCATGCAGCTTTGCCCTATCCCCAAAATCCGAGAAGCAAGATCCCCGGGATTGACCCTCAAGAGCACAATCCCGAGGCCACCTGTAGCGAATGTCATAACCCCCACAATCCCAATCTGGAGGAATAGCCATGACTTCGAGACGAAAATTCCTCAAGGCACTGGCCGGGACTTTAGCGGCCTCGGTCCCCTTAAGTGCCTTTAAGTTCCTAAGCCCTGCCCAGGTAAAGGCAGCCATTGAATCCAGCAAAATTCGCTGGGGCTTTGTGGTAGATACTAGAAAATGTGTTGGATGTGGCTTCTGTGTTAAGGCTTGCAAGAAAGAAAACGAAGTCCCCTACGATGCCCCAATAACTAGAACTTGGGTTGAACGCTACGTAATTACCAAGGACGGGAAGGCTCACATTGATACCCCTAAAGCCGGACGTGATGGCTTCACCTCCCCCAAGATTCAAGAGGAAGTCATTCCGCCAGAGGAGATCACCAAGGCCTTCTTTGTGCCTAAGCTCTGCAATCAGTGTGAAAATCCGGCCTGCGTCCAGGTCTGCCCGGTCGGGGCCTCCTATCAGACCCCAGATGGTGTTGTTCTGGTTGACCGCAAGTGGTGTATAGGTTGTGGCTACTGTGTTATGGCCTGTCCTTATGGAGTGCGTTTCTTCCACCCTGTCTATAAGGTGGCTGACAAGTGCACCTTCTGTTATCACAGAATCCACAAAGGCCTTAAGACGGCCTGTGTCCAGGCCTGTCCTTTCGGAGCCCGGATGATAGGCAATCTTAAGGATCCCAATGATCCGGTAACCAAGATAGTCCTTACAGAACGGGTGGCCGTCCTTAAAGACGAATACGGGACCAAACCCCAGGTCTATTACCTGGGACTTGATTTCAATGTGAGGTGATATCATGCAAGGGGCTGAACTCTTTATCCATGGTGCCGAATGGACGACCAAAGAGCTTTTTGTCTATCCTAATGAGTTTATTTACTGGAGTATCCAGATCGTCATGTATCCTTATATGACCGGTCTGGTGGCCGGGGCCTTTGTGCTTTCTTCTCTCTATCATGTCTTTGGCCAGAAAGATCTAAAAGACCTAGCCAAGTTTTCCCTGATCTTTTCTCTGGCCCTACTTCCGGTAGTGCCCATGCCGCTTCTGATGCATCTTCAGCAGCCAACCCGGGCTCTTCATCCCCTGCTGACTCCCCACTTCACTTCGGCTATCTCGGCCTTTGGCTTCGTCTTTACCACCTACAGCCTGATCGTCTTAAGCGAAATCTGGTTTGCCTATCGGACCTTTTTCATCCATCAACTGGAGGTCCTTAAAGGACGCCCCGGCCTTGGCAATCAGGTAAAGGCCTTTATCTATCGTCTTCTTACCCTGGGATCTTATGACATCAGTCCCCAGGCCCTCTCCCAGGACAAAAAGGCCGTCAAGATCTTGGCGGCTGTAGGTATCCCGGTAGCCTGTTTCCTGCACGGTTATGCCGGGTTTATCTTTGGCTCAGTTAAGGCCAATGCCCTCTGGATGTCACCTTTGATGCCGGTGATATTTATAATGTCGGCAGTGGTTTCGGGGATCGCCCTGTGTATGCTCACCTACATTGTGATTATGGAGTGGAGGCAATATCGTAGCCGTCGTCCAGGTGGGGCCGGAGACCTTAAGGCCCAAGAGATCGGAGGCATCGAAATGGACGTCATTAAGAAGGCCTCTCGCTATCTCCTGGGCTTCTTGGTAGCCGCCATCTCCCTTGAGCTCCTAGACCTCATCTTCAGAGGCTACACCGCTCTTAAATCCTGGGAAATCCTCCGTTCGGTCATGTATGGCAAGGACTTTGTAAACATCTTCATCCTTCAGTATGGTTTCGGTAATCTGGTTCCCTTGATCCTTCTGCTCATGCCTCGCTTGACCATCAGACGAGTAGCCTTGGCCCTTATCCTCATCCTCTTCGGAGTCTTCATGATGCGTTGGAATGTGGTCATCGGTGGGCAGTCATTCTCCCTTTCCTTTGCCGGCTACATGCACTATCACCTGCCCATCATTCCCCACAACTGGGAGACCTTTAAAGAGGGATTCTTCGGGGCCTTGACAGTGGCCATAATGCCCTTTGTTGTCTTCTGGCTGGTCAATAAGATCATCCCCTCGATCAACTACTCGGCAACAAGCCCCTCAAAAAACTCCTAAACCGACCTTCTCCCCAAAGAAGGGGGGTCCAAGGGGCCCCCCTTGCTTTTATACAAGAGGCCCAAGGACTTGAAAGCCGGCCCTTTTGGAGTATATAAGGCCAATCCAGCCCAAATTACTTTTGAGGAGGTCTTTACCCGATGAGCGAAGAGACCCCAAAAAACGAGGAGATCAAAAAACTGGACAAACCCCTCGAAAAGATGACTGTCAAGGAACTCCGGGCCATTGCCTTGGAGATTCCAGAAATTACTGGCGTCCACGCCATGAACAAAGAGGAATTGGTAGCGGCCATCAAGGAGGTCTGGGGTATAAAAGATGAAAAGGCCCCTAAGGCCGGCTCCATGAGAGAAATAAAGGCCAAGATCAAGGAGTATCGCCGTCTGGCAGAGGAAGCCAAGGCCAAAGGGGATCGTGACCTGTGGCAGAGATACCGCCGTAAGGCCATTCAGCTCAAGAAGAAAACCCGTCGCATGGCCAAGGCTGCAGGTTAGCAAGGAGGCGAACCAAAATCATGGTAGTTTTTGAAACCAACTTTCCGGATCTCAGGCTTCTTAACCGCGGTAAAGTCAGAGACCTCTACGAGGTCGATGGCCAACTCCTTATGGTAGCCACTGACCGGATCTCGGCCTACGATGTGGTTATGCCTACCCCTATCCCTGATAAGGGCAAGGTGCTCACCCGCCTCTCCCTCTTTTGGTTCGAGTACTTAAAGGATATTGTCCCCAACCATCTCATCACCGCAGATGTAGGCGCTTATCCCACTCCCTGTAAGGCCTATCGAGAGACTTTAGAAGGACGGAGTATGCTGGTGGTGAAGGCCCAGCCCCTGCCGGTTGAATGCATTGTTAGAGGCTATATTTCGGGGTCGGCCTGGGCTTCCTATCAAAAAGAAAGACGAGTCTGCGGCCTTGAGCTTCCCGCCGGTCTCAGAGAGTCTGATCGTCTACCTGAACCCATCTTTACCCCCTCTACCAAGGCGGCCCAAGGCGAACACGACGTAAACATCAGCTTTTCAGAGATGGTTGACCTAATCGGCCAGGACTTGGCCCAGAAGGTGGCCGACATATCCCTTGCTCTCTACCAGAAGGCGGCGATTTACGCCGAAGAGCGAGGAATTATCATCGCCGATACCAAGTTTGAATTTGGCCTTAAAGACGGCCACTTGATCCTCATCGACGAAGTCCTCACCCCTGATTCCTCTCGCTTCTGGCCCAAGGAGGATTACCAGCCCGGGCGTCCCCAAAAGAGCTTTGATAAACAGTTCCTCAGGGACTGGCTGGTATCTATTGGCTGGGACAAACGTCCTCCTGCCCCCGAGCTACCAGAAGATATTGTCAAAAAAACGAGAAACAGGTACATTGAAGCCTTAAAACGGCTTACGGGGGAGGATTTCGGTGAAAATAAGATGTAGAAGCATTCCAATAGAAGAAATTGATCTAGAAGATCAGACTTTTATTATCAGTTTTGGCTACGACTTGGCCCCCCTAAAGGCCTCTATTGATCTCTTAGGGATCATAAACCCTCCGACCCTTCGCCAGAAGGCCACCAAATGTTATCAAGTCGTCACTGGCTACAAGCGCCTCCTGTGCGCCAAAGAGCTCGGATTTGTCAAAGTAGCCTGCATGGTCCTTCCACCGCTCACCGATGATTTATGTGCCTTGATGATTGTCCTCCATGAAAATATCTGTGGCCGAGGGCTCAATCTAGTAGAAAAGGCCCGGCTGGTCCTCAAGTTTCTGGATTATCTCCCGGAGGAAGAGGTCCTCAAGGGAATCCTGCCTACAATGGGGTTAAAGCCTCACCCCCGAAACCTGGAATTATTAAAGGCGGTAGCCTTTCTCGAGTCTCCTCTTAAAGAAGCTCTAATAAAGGGGCGGCTAAATGAACACCTAGTCTTTGATCTTCTAGAACTTCCTGAGGATGACCGAGCCAGGGTCTTTGAGCTGTTTGAAGGGCTTTCCCTTTCTTATAGTCGCCAGCGAGAGGCCCTGGAGATGTTAAAAGAACTCTCGCGCCTTGAAGAAAGATCACTGACAGAGATCCTCGATCATCCGGAGATTAAAAGGATCTTCACTGCTGACATCTCCCCCAAGGACCGCACAGAACGTTTCATCCTCTGGCTCAAGAGACGACGCTATCCCCGACTCTCGGAACTAGAAGAACGTTTTATGGATTTTTGCCGTCGGCTCAAGTCGCCAGGAGTCCGGATCAAACCCCCTCCAGCCTTTGAAACCGAGGAATGCACTCTTTCTCTTTCTTTCCGAGATATGAAGGACCTGGAGACTAAATGGCAACAGTTTGCCAAATGCCTAAAGGCTAACCAAGAGAGCCGTTGAAGCTACTTAATATTCGAGACATCTTTGTTGATCCTCGGGTCCGGAACACTCCTTTGGTGGCCAAGGTCTTAAAGAGCGCAGGAGGGCAGCGACCAAAGGAGGTCTCTTTTCCTGAGCCTTCTCTTGGAGATCCCCTTTCTTACGGAAAAAGGAGGCTTTTTTTAACCCTTGGAGAAGGACGGGCCATCCGCCCCTGCCCCGGAACCAAGAAATACCTGTGTTGCGGCTACAAGATCCTCTTTCTGGGAAGTGGCTGTCCTTTTGATTGTACCTATTGCATACTTCAGAGCTATCTCAACAATCCCTTCCTGACGATCTTTGCCAATGCCGAGCAGATAATTGATCAGGCAGCAGAGGAGATAAGGGCTCAAAAGGATGTCTTTTTCCGAATTGGCACGGGAGAGTTCATGGACAGCCTGGGGCTTGAACCCCTAGTCAACTTGGCCCCTTATCTCATTAGGACATTCTCTGGGCTGACCAATGCCTGCCTGGAACTAAAGACCAAATCGATCTTCGTTGACCATCTTCTGGACCTCCCTCACCGAAGAAGAACCTTTCTGGCCTGGTCCCTCAATAGCCCTCAGGTTGCCCGCACCGAAGACAAGGGCGCCCCGGAGATCAAAGAGCGTCTTCTGGCCGCAGCCAAGGCTGCCTTGGCTGGCTATCCCCTCTGTTTTCATTTTGACCCCCTCATCTACTACCCCGGGTGGGAAAGGGGTTATCGAGAGACCATCTCCTGGATGGGAAAATATATCCCCTCTGAATCGGTAGTCTGGATAAGCCTAGGGGCCCTGAGGTTCATGCCTCCTCTCAAAGGATTGGCCCAACGCCGGCATCCGGAGACCAAGATCTTTTTAGGGGAGTTTATCCTTGGCCTTGATGGAAAAATGCGTTACCTCAGACCTATAAGGGTGGAGATGTATCAGAAGATTTATGCTTGGCTTAAAGAGACCTTTCCCCAGACGGCTGTCTATCTGTGTATGGAAAGCGAGCTCGTCTGGAAAGAAGCCTTGGGTTTCAGTCCCTCAGAACATGGAGGGCTGGCCAGGATGCTCGATAAAGCTGCCCAAAGGGCCGTCAATGCTTAAAAGATTTAAAGGAACGATTGTCATCCTTGTCCTCCTGTGTCTGGCGACCACTGCCGGGGCCAAAGTCTGGAAGCGGGTCCGGGCAGTCATAGACGGTGATACCATCATTGTCATAGGAGAGACCCACGTCCGCTATGCCGGAATAAATGCTCCAGAGATCGCTCATGATGACAAACCGGGAGAGCCTTTGGGAGAAGAAGCCAAAAGGTATAATGCCAAACTGGTTAAGGGAAAGCGGGTGCGGCTGGAATACGCTAAGGAAAGATATGACCGATATCGAAGGGTTCTGGCTTATGTCTTCCTAGCCGATGGAACAATGGTCAATGAGGCCCTGGTGGCTGCTGGTCTAGCCTACGTCTGTTACAATCCCCCCAACGATCGATACATCTCCCGACTTCTTTCCACCCAAAGAAGGGCCATTGAGGCCCGACGGGGCATCTTTGGTCTTAAGGTCAAAGAAGAGCCTTATTATATTGGCAACAGTCGAAGCTTTCGTTTCCATCGACCATGGTGTCCTTTTGGTCAGAAGACTTCGCGGAAGAACAAAGTGATTTTTAAATCCCGGCTCGAGGCCTTCTATTATGGATACTGCCCATGTCGGCGTTGTCGGCCTTAGATAGCGAACTTCAGGCCTGGATAACCAGCCTAGTCTCTATCTTTATCATTGTTGACCCCTTAGGGAATATCCCTCTTCTTCTGGCCCTCACCAAGGAGTATCCCCCAGAGAAGACCAGAGAGACCATCAGACAGGCCATTTTGGTTGCCGCTGGGGTCTTAATCCTTTTTTGTCTGGCAGGAGACCTGATCCTTAAGGTCTTTGGCGTCCGGGTCCCAGCCTTTAGGGTTGCCGGAGGAGTGATCCTCTTCATGATCGCCTTAAGGATGATCCAGGCTCTGCCCTTGCTGACCCGCTCCTCTCCAGAAGAGGCTGATCAAGCTGGCCGGGAGAAAGAAGAAGTGGCCATTGTCCCTCTGGCAGTTCCGATCCTGGCCGGCCCAGGGGCCATCACCACAGTGATGGTTCTTTCTGGCCAGGAGCCCAAAATCCTGGTAATCGTTTCCATACTGACAGTAATGGCCTTGACCTACGTCATCTTTGCTCGGGCCCCCCTAGTAGCCTCGGCTCTAGGAGCCTCTGGGACGGGCCTTTTTACCAGGATTATGGGACTGATCCTGGCTGTCATAGCTGTAGAGTTCATCACTACTGGCCTGGGAGAACTCTACCCGGGCTGGACGGCTCCTTAGAGCCTTAGGAGGTGACGCATGAAGACAGGGATCATCCTTGATGAGCGTTTTCTCAATCACGATCCAGGCCCGCTACATGTCGAAAGCCCAGAAAGACTACGGGTTATCTATCAACGCCTTGAAGAAAAAGACCTTAAGGGGCGTTTCCGGGAACTTTTCCCCCGCCCAGCCCGGGAAGAAGAGCTCTCCTGGAACCACGATCGGGATTATATCCGACGCATTGCAGCCATCGCCGGACAAAGTGTTGACCTTGACCCCGATACCCGAACCTCTCCTGGGACCTGGGAGGCAGCTACTCTGGCGGTGGGAGCCCTTTTTGTAGGCATAGATGCCCTCTTAAACGGCCACATCAAAAACGGCTTTGCCCTGGTCCGGCCACCGGGACACCACGCCGAGGCCGGTCGAGCTATGGGATTTTGCATCTTTAACAATGTGGCCTTGGGGGCCCACTATGCCCTTGAGGCCCGAGGCCTCTCCCGCATCCTCATCATTGACTGGGACCTCCACCACGGAAACGGTACCCAATGGAGCTTTTATGAACGCGACGATGTTCTTTACTTCTCCACTCACCAGTTTCCTTACTATCCCGGAAGCGGATCCCTCAAAGAAGTCGGCCGAGGCAAAGGGGAAGGCTACACCGTCAACATCCCCCTTCAGGCCGGCTGTGGAGACTGCGAGTATGTAACCATCTTCCGGGAGATCCTCCTTCCCATAGGCCGGGCCTTCAGACCGGATCTGATCCTGGTCTCGGCAGGCTTTGATCCTTACTACGGGGATCCCCTTGGGGGGATGATGGTCACCCCCGTGGGTTTTGCCTACATGACTAGGCTCCTTATGAAACTGGCCGACGAGGTCTGCCTGGGAAGGCTTCTGCTCAGTCTTGAAGGCGGCTACAACTTGGCCGGACTCAGGGACTCAACCGTAGCCTGCCTACTTGAGCTTAACGGAGAAAGCATTATTCCCCCAGAACGGGAGCGGGAGTTAAAGGATTGTTCTGTCTCCCTTGCAGTCTTAGATGAAGCCAAAAGGCTCCACCAAGCCTATTGGCCCCTTGATTGAGGGATCCAATAAACAATGATCTTTCCTTTGGCACTGTGGAGAAACTCCCCTAAGAGTTTGAAATTCTTGTCGGCTACAGCCTTAACTGCCGGTCCCCTCTTCCCTAAGGTATTCTCCTCCCAGACGAAATAGGCAAAGTTTCTTCGACGGAGTTCTTGAGGCAGGGCTTGGGGCCGAGCGGTGAGGGCCCGGTAGTTTATTCGGGGCAGGTAGCAGATAGCCGGCTTTCGAAAATAATTGACGTAAAAAAGGATATACCAGGAGGTGGTGGCAATCAAAACCGGTTGAGTCCCTTTTTCCCGGGCGTTTATCAATTGAGCGGCCCTAAGAAGAGGAATCTTGTTTTTGCGGCGAAGCTTATGGATATCAACTAGGGGAAATATAAGAAGAAGGATAAGGAGGATGGCAAAGACCCTCTGGTAATGTTGCCTTTTTAGACCAAGAAGCCACTCAAACCCCAAGCCAATCAAGACATAGGCAGGTAGGACAAAGACGATCACATAACGCTTAGTTATTGCCGGAAATTTATAGGCCCAGGCTAAAAGGAGAAGAAAGGCCAAAGAAGAGATAAAGACAAAGTAGGCCACCAGAGGATCTTTAAAGCGGGCCTTGACCCGGGCAAGCCCCAGACAAAAGATGGGCCCCAAGGCCGAAAAGGCCGAAAAAATTTTATAAATAAGAATCTCCAAGGGAAGGAGCCAGAGCATCTCTCGTAGATATTTCCATAAGGGGGCCTCGGTCCTGCGGGCCAAGGTGTCAAACTTTTGATACCAAAAACTGAAATTGGAATAATAAGGTTTAGCTAGCCCCAGGCGCCTTTCAAAGTAGAGCCTGTAAAGAGAGGCAGGTCCCTCTTGCTGGGGGAAAAGGGGCAGGAAGAATAGAATCAAGACGGCCACCAAGGGGAGGCTATATAGAAAAAGGGCCTTGCTGACAGCCCGGACACTTTTCTGGGGGGAGAGAAAGGGCAGAAACAAGAAAGAGCCCCCAAGATAGACCACCGCCTCCAGGCGACAGGAAACTGCCAGCAAAAAGGCCAAAGAGGCCAAGGGAAGAAAAAGAAAGCGACCCCTTTTATAAAAGAGAACTATTAGATAGAAGCCGGCCAGGGAGAAGAACCAGTACGGCGGCCCCTTGAGGACATCAAGGCTCCGTTTGACAAAGAAGGGATGAAGGGCATAGGCCAGGGTGAGGAGTAGGGAGCCCCGGGAGGAGAAGAGTTCTTTAGATAGAAAATAAAGGGGAACAATCCCGGCCAAGGCCCAGAAGATCGAACTCATCTGGCCGGCGACAACCCAGTCTTTAACTACCAGATAAAAAGGAATAATAGAAAAAGTCGAAAAGGGGACAAAATTATAGCGGCACTTATCAACCTCCTGCCATTTTCCGGCCAAGATCTTTTGGGCTTGATAGATATAGAAAAAACCATCATTAGAGATCACGGGCGTCCGGGAAAGGACCACCAAACGGACAACCAGGGCCAAGATGATAACCAGAAAGAGAATCACCCAGGGGCGATCCCAAACAGTGGTCTTGCTGATCGAAGGACTCACTAAGCTCCCAAACCTCCTCGGTATAGGGGGTCTGTTATTGATATTACAACCTGGCCAGATATCAAGACAAAATTCAAAGAGGCCAAAAAGTTGCTACCCCTTAGACCTGGTGGTATAGGGAGGCAAAATTTAGGCAAGGGGAGGCTGCGCCATGATTATCATCCTAAAACCCGAGATTACCCAGGAAAGCCCAGAGCTCCAAAAACTCTTCGGCTTTCTTGAAAGGTATCAAGGGGTAAAAATCCGAGTGGCTGAATTCCAGGGGGAGACCCGTTCGGTCCTAGAGGTTCACCTCATCGGCAACACTGATTCCATTCCCCTCGAGGTGGTCCAGTCACTGCCAGGGGTAGAACGGGCCATCCGGGTCTCGGCCAAATATCGTCAGATCGGCCGCCATGGCAACCTGGAGGCCATTGGGTTCACCTACAACGGAGTAAAGATCAACCAAGACTCGTTCCATATCTTTGCAGGGCTCTGTGCCGTGGATACCAAAGAAAATGCCGAGAAGATCTTCGCCGCCCTAAAAGAGGCTGGGATAGAGACGGCCCGAATGGGAGCTTACAAACCAAGAACCAGTCCTTATGACTTCCAAGGACATGGCAAAAGTTGCCTTCCCTGGCTCTTTGAACTGGCCGGGAAATACGGCATCAAGATCATTGCCATGGAAGTCCTAAGCCCCCACCATATCGACGAAATAAACGAGGCCCTGGAAGAGGCCGGGCACCCTACAGGGGTGATGCTTCAGATCGGAACAAGAAATGCCCAGAATTTCGAACTACTCAAGGCCGTAGGTTCCCAACACGAGCATCCCATCCTCTACAAGCGAGGTATGGGGCTTACCCTTGAGGAATCGCTTAATGCCTGTGAATACATTGCCAGTGAAGGCAATCGAAATATTGTTTTTTGCCTCCGAGGGGTCAGGACCCACCTGGGAGATCCTCACCGCAACCTGGTGGATTTCGGCCATGTTCCGGTCATCAAACGCCTGACTAGGCTTCCGGTGTGTATTGATCCCAGCCATCCTATCGGCTCCCGAATATCCGCCCCAGACGGAATTATGGATATTTTCCATGTGGCCGCCCAGGGCACGGTTGCTGGGGCTAATATTGTTCTGGTAGAGTTTCATCCCTGTCCAGAAAAGGCCCTCTGTGATGGGCCTCAGGCCATCACCCTGGAGGAGTTGCCTCACTTCGTTGAGCATATGCGTATTGCCCGCAAGGCCTACGAAGACATGCGGGCCCTGGCCTCACGGGTGGCCGTCTCCCAGTGGGGGCCTCACTCGGCAGTAGCTTAAGGAGGAAAAGATGGCCTATACCGTCTCCGAGAAGATTATCGAAGCCCATCTGGTAGAAGGAAAACTAAAGCGCGGCACCCCCATTGCGATCCGGATTGACCAGACCCTTACCCAAGATGCCACGGGAACGATGGCCCACCTTGAGTTTGAGGCCATTGGTATCCCCCGGGTAAAGACCGAACTTTCGGTCTCTTATGTAGATCACAACCTTCTTCAGACTGATTTTCGCAACGCTGATGACCATCGTTTTCTCCAGTCGATTGCTGCTAAGTTTGGCATCTGGTTCAGTCGGCCCGGGAACGGGATTTGCCACCAAGTGCATCTGGAACGTTTTGCCCGGCCAGGCCGGACCCTTCTCGGTTCAGACAGCCACACCCCTACTGCCGGAGGCTGCGGCATGATCGCCATTGGAGCCGGGGGACTAGATGTGGCTATGGCCATGGCCGGCTTTCCGTTCCACCTTATAATGCCCAAGATTGTTGGTATTTACCTAACCGGAAGCCTGCCGCCCTGGGTATCGGCCCGTGATGTGGCCTTAGAGATGCTAAGAAGGCTGACTGTCAAGGGGGGCCTAGGTAAGATCCTTGAGTATTTCGGTCCGGGAGTGGCCAGTCTTTCTGTTCCGGATCGAGCCACCATTGCCAACCTGGGGACCGAGATGGGAGCCACCACTAGTGTTTTCCCGGCCGATGAGGTCACCCGGGCTTGGCTTGCGGCCCAGGGAAGAGAGGAAGACTTTGTGGAGATACTTCCAGACCCCGAGGCCCACTATGATGAAATCATAGAGCTTGATCTCTCAGGCCTTGAGCCCCTTATCGCTTGCCCATCCTCCCCTGACAACGTTGTCCCGGTCTCTGAGGTGGCCGGAAAACCGGTAGCCCAAGTCATCATTGGCTCCTGCGCCAATAGCTCCCTTCGGGATCTGCTCCTGGCGGCCAAGGTCATGGATGGTCGGTCCGTTCACCCTCAGGTCTCCTTTGAAATCAACCCTGGTAGCCGCCAGGTATTGGAGAACCTCGATGAGCTCGGTTACCTTAAACCCCTCATCCATGCCGGCGCCAGGATTCATCAGTCAGGATGTCTGGGGTGTATCGGCATGGGGCAGGCTCCGGCCACAGGAACCATCTCCCTTAGGACTTTTACCCGTAACTTCCCCGGCAGAAGCGGTACCAAGGATGATCAGGTTTATTTGTGTAGCCCCGAGGTAGCGGTGGCTTCAGCTCTTGCCGGCAATATTGCTGATCCCCGAAACCTTGGTGAACAGCCGACTATCGAGACTCCCCAACGTTTCGTCATCAATGACAACATGATCATTTCCCCCCCGGAGGATGGCTCTCAGGTGGAGATCATCAGGGGGCCTAACATCAAGCCCCTACCCCAGTTTGACCCTATGCCAGAGAATCTGGAAGGCAAGGCCCTGCTCAAGGTGGGAGATAATATCACCACTGATCATATCATGCCGGCGGGCAGCAAGATCCTGCCTTTAAGGAGCAATATCCCGGCCATAAGCCAATATGTATTTTCAGCCATTGATCCTCACTTTGCCCAAAAATCCTTGAAGGCCAAAGAGGCCGGAGTAGGAGTTTTTATCATTGGTGGAGAGAATTATGGTCAGGGATCATCCCGAGAACATGCGGCCTTGGCCCCCAGATATTTGGGGGTTCGGGCCAAATTGGCCAAAAGTTTTGCTCGGATCCACAAGGCCAACTTGATCAACTTTGGTATCCTCCCCGTAACCTTTGCTGATCCAGCAGACTATGAACGCCTTGAGGCCGGAGACAGACTGATCTTTAAGGGAATCAAAAAGGCCCTTGAGGAGGGGAAAGAGTTGGTAAGGATTGAAATCGAGGGCAAGGGGGAGATTAACGGAAGGCTTGAGCTCACGGAAAGGGACCGCCGGATTCTCCTGGCCGGATCCCTGCTCAACCTAGCCAAGGAGGTCTAGGTCGATTGCCGTCTCAGAAGGATTATACCCAGGATAAAAACAGCCACCAGGGCCCCCAGGACGCCCATTTCTATCATATATTGGTTAAATTTTTGGGAACTGATAAATTCTTTGGGCGGATGAGCGATCTCTAAGGAGATTATGAGGATACGCCTCACTGAGGCCATGACTCCAATGACCAAAAAGGGCTCTACGGAAAGGATGTGCCCTTCACAGGTGAAAAGAATTGTATGGAGGATTTCAAGGAGCATCAGGGCTAGAAGGACTCGATCAAGCACAAAGAAGATCTGCCCTAGGGAGTCCCCTTCAATGTGAAAACGATGCCAAGAGGTAACAATATCGGCCAGGATATAGACGGTAGCCGCCACTAGACAGAGGACCAGGATAAAATAGAGAATACTTTCTACCTGACGGTAAAAACGACAGACATTTTGAAAAGACGGCCTTATCAAGACTCTCTTCATGGCTACCTCCAAGGCCCTATTAGTTAGAAAAATCTTGGATATTTTGTTATAAGAGCCTAGATTAAGGGAAAAATTAGAGGATTGAGGGGAGAAAAAACCATCTAAAAAATGGCTATTGGGGGAGGCAAAATCAAGGGACGGCTACCCTTTTATCCTTGACGAAGGAAAATGGCCAAGATATCTTCTTTGGGTGTCTGCCATTAAGACCCACAGGATTTAAAAAACCTTACCAAAAACCCGACCTCCTAAAACAAGTCCTTCTAAGGTAGCAGGTAAAAGAGTCGGGGTTTTATCTGGCAGATAATCCAAGAGAAAATCAAAGTTTAAGAGGTTAAGACCATGAATCTAACGGAATTAAAGCGTAAACCAATAAGTGAGCTTTGTGATTTAGCCCGAGATCTAGGGATCGACGGGGCCAGCTCCATGAGGAAGCAGGAGCTCATCTTTGCCATCCTTCAGGCCCAAATGGCCAAGGAGGGCGTTGTTTATGGAGAAGGAGTCCTTGAGGTCCTTCCAGAAGGTTTTGGGTTCTTGAGATCTCCGGATTCTAACTATCTACCGGGGCCAGATGACATCTATGTCTCTCCTTCCCAGATCCGCCGGTTCAGTCTGCGAACGGGAGACACCATCTCCGGCCAGATCAGACCCCCCAAGGAAGGGGAACGCTATTTTGCCCTCCTCAAGGTCGAGTCCATTAATTTTGACGATCCGGAGATCGCCAAGACCAAGATAATGTTCGACAACCTGACCCCTATCTATCCTAACGAATGGCTTAGGCTAGAGACTGATCCGGACAACTACTCTACCAGGATTATTGATCTCTTCATCCCTATTGGCAAAGGGCAACGGGGGCTTATCGTTGCTCCACCGCGGACAGGGAAAACCGTCCTTCTGCAAAACATTGCCAATGGCATTACCCGGAATCATCCGGAGGTCTATCTAATTATTCTTCTGATCGACGAACGCCCGGAGGAAGTAACTGATATGCAGAGATCTGTCCGGGGGGAGGTAATCAGCTCCACCTTTGACGAACCTCCCCAACGCCATACTCAGGTGGCAGAAATGGTTATCGAGAAGGCTAAAAGACTGGTAGAACACGGACGCGACGTGGTCATCCTCCTTGACAGCCTGACCAGATTAGCCCGGGCCTATAACACCGTCACGCCTCCAAGCGGCAAGCTTCTCTCCGGCGGCCTTGACGCCAATGCCCTTCATAAGCCCAAGCGCTTCTTCGGAGCGGCCCGGAATATAGAAGAAGGAGGTAGTTTGACCATCATTGCCACCTGCCTAATAGATACCGGCAGTCGAATGGATGAGGTCATTTTTGAGGAGTTTAAAGGAACAGGCAACCTAGAGATTCATTTGGATCGAAAACTGGCCGACAAACGGATTTTCCCTTCTATCGATATCAACAAAAGTGGCACTCGAAGGGAAGAACTCCTTCTGCCCCCAGAGGTCCTCAACCGGGTCTGGATCTTGCGCAAGTTGCTCTCTCCCCTTAATCCTGTAGACACTATGGAATTTCTCCTGGAAAAGATGGATGGCACGGAAAACAATGCCGAGTTTCTGGCCTCAATGAGTCAATAGTCTTGAAAGGAAACCTTTTGGTGGCTAAATAGCTAGGGACGAATCAAAGGAGGTTCTAACCATGAAAGAGGGAATCCACCCCAAATATTATGAAAAAACTGTTATCCGGTGTGCCTGTGGCAATGAGATAATTGCTGGCTCCACCCAGAAGGAGATCCGAGTGGAGGTATGTTCCAATTGTCATCCCTTTTTTACTGGTAAACAAAAACTGGTTGACACCACCGGTCAGGTTGAAAAGTTCCTTAAAAAATACGGCCTGGAGAAGCCAGATTTTCTAAAGTAAGATCAGTTTAGATGAAGCTTTTAA
This sequence comes from Thermosulfuriphilus sp., assembly GCF_054026695.1. Lineage (NCBI taxonomy): Bacteria > Pseudomonadati > Thermodesulfobacteriota > Thermodesulfobacteria > Thermodesulfobacteriales > Thermodesulfobacteriaceae > Thermosulfuriphilus > Thermosulfuriphilus sp. Next base: position 65,899 of record NZ_JBPMLP010000040.1, on the reverse strand, counting down.
GCTCTTATCTCCAAAAATTAGATCAGGTAGAGGCCCGTTTTGAGGAACTCGAGCGGCGTCTAGGGGATCCGTCTATCTTCTCCCGCCCTGATGAGTACCAAAAGGTGGCCAAAGAAAGGGCCTCTCTGGCCGAGATTGTCGAGGCCTATCGAGAGTACAAAGAGGTCCAAAGACAGTTGGCCGACAATCATCAGCTTCTCGAAGACCCAGATGAGGAGATAAGGGCCTTGGCTAAGGCCGAAATCGAAGATCTTGAGTCTCGAGCCGAGGATTTGGAAAAACGCCTCATGATCCTCCTTCTTCCCAAAGATCCCAACGATGAACGGAATATCCTACTGGAAATCCGGGCCGGTACTGGAGGCGAAGAAGCAGCCCTTTTTGCGGCTGATCTTTTCAGGATGTACTCCCGTTATGCAGAACGTCAGGGCTGGAAGATAGAAATCCTTGATGCTCATCCTACAGGAATAGGAGGTTTTAAGGAAATCATCGCCTTGGTCAAAGGACTGGGGGCTTACAGTCGCCTTAAATATGAAAGCGGGGTCCATCGAGTCCAGAGGGTCCCGGAGACAGAAAGTCAAGGTCGTATCCACACCTCAGCGGTTACGGTGGCCGTCTTGCCAGAGGCCGAAGATGTGGAGGTAGAAATTGATCCCTCGGAGCTGCGTATAGACACCTACCGCTCCAGTGGTGCTGGCGGGCAACATGTTAATAAGACGGAGTCAGCTGTCAGGATAACTCATATCCCCACAGGTATTGTTGTTCAGTGCCAGAACGAACGCAGTCAGCATAAAAATAAGGCCCAGGCGATGAAGATCCTCAAGGCCCGGCTCCTAGAGCTCAGACGCCGGGAGCAAGAGGTCAAGATGAGAGACACCAGACGGAGCCAGGTAGGCACTGGTGATCGTAGCGAACGAATCCGTACCTATAACTTCCCTCAGGGCCGGGTCACAGACCACCGTATCGGGCTCACCCTTTACCGTCTAGAGGATATTCTCGACGGAGACCTTGATGAAATCATTGAGGCCCTGATCACCCACTTCCAAACCGAGGCCTTAAAGGCCCAGGCCGAGGAGATGGCCGCCTAAGTGCCCCGTATTGAAGATCTTCTCCGTCAGATCAGGGATCGCCTCCAAAGGGAAGGGATTGAAGAACCTCAGGCTGAAGCCGATTTTCTCTTGGCCCATTTCTTAGGCCTCTCAAGGGCTGAGCTTTACTTCCGAATCCGAGACTCTATTCCCCCAAAACTCCTTCCCGCTATCGAAGAGGCCCTCAGAAGGCGTCTTCGTCGAGAACCCCTAGCCTATATCCTTGAGGAGGTTGAGTTCTATGGTCGCCGCTTTCAGGTAGGCCCTGGGGCCCTTATCCCTCGTCCGGAGACAGAAATCCTAGTAGAAACGATCTTAAAAAGAATTTCGTCTTCAGAGGAGACTTTTTTTCTTGATCTTGGCACCGGCTCTGGGGTAATAGCCATAACGCTAGCTATTGAGACAGGAGGACGGGTATTGGCCATAGACAAAAGCCTTGAGGCCCTTAAGTATGCCCAGAAAAATGTCGCCCGATATGGTCTGGAAGAAAGGGTCTTTCTTGTAGCCGGCAACTGGTGCCGACCCTTAAAAACCAAAGTATTCTTTGATGTTATCGTCAGCAACCCTCCTTATGTAAGCCATTTAGAGTGGTCCGGGCTTGCTCCAGAAATAAGACATTTTGAACCCCAGGAGGCTTTGTTGGCCGAGGAAGATGGTCTGTCGGGAATAAAGGCCGTGGTTGCCTGTGCCCAGGGGCATCTTAAGCCCAGAGGGCTTTTGGCCTGTGAGATTGGAAGCCGGCAGGCAGAGGCGAGCCTTTTTTGGGCTAAGAGGGCCGGCCTCCTTAGGGTTGAAATTATAAAGGATTTCTCTCAAAATCCTCGCCTTCTCATAGGCTATCGATGAACGGAGTTTGCAGTAATGGAAGAGGTTATTGTCATTCGGGGTGGAGAAAGGCTTGATGGTCAAGTAAGGATCAGTGGGGCTAAGAATGCGGCCCTGCCGGTCTTGGCGGCCACTATCTTGGCCGAAGGCAGCTTTATCCTGGACAACGTTCCCCGTCTTGAAGACATCCGCACCATGGGCGAGCTTCTCTCCACTCTGGGGGCCCGAATTATCTTCCAGAAAAGAAGTCTCTATATAGATACCTGTAACCTTTCCTCTCAAGAGGCCCCCTATCATCTGGTCAAACGGATGAGGGCCTCGGTCCTCGTCTTGGGACCTCTTATGGCCCGGTTTCGTCAGGCCAAGGTGGCCATGCCCGGGGGATGTTCGATCGGAGCCCGGCCGATCAACTTCCATCTCGAAGGACTTCAGCAAATGGGAGCTGAGCTCAGGGTGGTAGGCGGTTTTGTTGAGGCCCGAGCTCCTAAAGGTTTGCATGGGGCTGAAATTAGTCTCGACTTTCCCTCGGTAACTGGAACCGAAAACCTCATGATGGCAGCCACCTTGGCCCGAGGCCGAACCATTATCCACCGGGCCGCCCGGGAACCAGAGGTAGTTGCCTTGGGAGAATTCCTTATCTCCATGGGGGCCAAGATAGAGGGATTGGGCACAGAGACCATCATTATCGATGGGGTTGAGGCCTTGTGCCCGATACGCTACCGGATTATCCCAGACCGAATAGAAACCGGAACTTTTCTTATGGCCGTGGCTGTTACCGGAGGCCGTTTGGAGATCCGAGGAGCCAGGGGCGAACACCTAGAAACCGTCCTTCAGACCATGGCTAGGGCTGGTCTTGATCTTTATCTGGAAGAAGAAACCATTTTTGCCGAAAAAAATAGGCCCCTAAAGGCTGTTGACATCACGACCGCCCCTTATCCTGGATTCCCTACAGACCTTCAGGCCCAGTTTATGGTCTGCATGACCATGGCCCAAGGGATCTCTGTCATCCGAGAGACCATCTTCGAAAACCGTTTCCAGCACGCTGTAGAACTTATGCGCATGGGGGCCGATATAAAGCTTGTTGAACGGCAAAAGGCCATTGTTCGGGGAGGCAAAGAACTCTCTGGGGCCCATGTCCGGGCCACGGATCTGAGGGCTGGGGCCTCTTTGATCTTGGCCGGACTGGCTGCCCGGGGAGAGACCATTATTCACGACATCCATCACCTCGATCGGGGCTATGAAGATATCGTGGCCAAACTGGCCCATATCGGAGCAGATATCAAACGCGTTGAGGCTCAAAAGCTTGACCTGGCTGTCTCTAAGTAAAAAGATCCTATTTGGGAGTATATTGGTCCTTCTCGGGATTACAGCCCCGGCCCTGGGCAATTGGTATCACATCTTTGTCCCTGATAAGGACCGGGGCTATGCCAAACCCGGCTGGCCGACAACCTGGACTTATTTCTGGGGTAAGCCCTACCAAGGAATAGTTGCGGATACCAAGCCTCCTCAGTTTGTCATCATGACCCCGGACGGACAGAAGCAGCCAGTGGCCGTCACGGCCATTGATCTTCTGGACGAGGCCTCGGGCAAAAAAAAGCGGGCCTTCCGAATCCGCTATACCCCTAGGATCCCTGGTGACCATTATCTCTGCCTTATCAGCCGTCCTTATCTGGTCATCGAAAAGGGCCTCGTTTACCAAGACTATGTCAAGGAGTGTCTCCATGTCTTCAGGGAAGATGGTTGGCAGAGGCCATCAGGGCTTGAAGTGGAGATCATCCCCTATACCAGGCCCTATGGACAGGAAGCCCCGGCCATCTTTAGAGGACAGGTCTTAAAAGAGGGCAAACCCCTGGCCGGAGTAAAGATCCAGTGGGAGTACTATCATGGATATTATCTGCCCCCCGAGGCCCTTCCCAAAGACCCCTTCGGCTATGAGGACTCTCCCCGGATGAGCCCAAGCACTAGGGCCGATGAAAACGGCATTTTTACTATTAGCCTCGGACGGGCCGGCTGGTGGATCATTTCGGCCGCCATGCCTGCGGGAAAGATTGACTTCGGTCAACAGAAATTCCCCCTGATCAAACGGGCCGGAATCTGGATCTACATAGCCCCTCCCTACAGCCCCCCTGCCAAGAAGCCCTAGAAAAGGTAAAATCTATCCATGCTGACCTTAAAAGAGCGCCTTGAGCGCCTAAGAATTATAGCCCCTGGTCTAAAGGATATCTCGGTTCGCCAGTGGTATGACTGGCGCTGGCAGATGAAAAATCAGCTCAAGGGGCTTGATCTCCTGGCTACTGCCTTCAAAAGAAATTTAACTTATAAAACGATTCAGAAATATCCCTTCCGGGCCACCCCTTACTATCTTTCCCTTATCAGGAAAATCGAGGGACCGGATCCTATAAAGATCCAGGCTATTCCTGATCCGAGAGAATTAGAAACCTCTCCAGGAGAAAGCGAAGATCCCTTGGCAGAAACCTCCCTTTCCCCTGTCCCAGGGCTGGTCCATCGCTACCCAGACAGGGCTCTTATCCTGACTAACAATCGTTGTGCCACGCTCTGTCGTCACTGTAATCGCAAAAGGCTCTGGCAAAGACCGTTAGAACTTAAAAAAGACCAGATTAAGGCCATTATAGATTACATAAGGTCTCGCCCCCAGATAAAAGAGGCCATTTTATCTGGGGGAGATCCTCTACTTCTTAACCCCAAGAAGCTTAACTATCTCCTGGAAAGACTGCGGCAGATCAATCATCTTGAGATAATCAGGATTGGAACCCGTCTTCCTGTCACTCTACCCATGAGGATTGAGGAAGATATACTCCACATCCTAGAACGCCATCGTCCCCTTTGGCTCCTTACCCATTTCAACCATCCCCAAGAAATCACCCCGGAGGCCGCTGAGGCCTGCGAAAAACTCCTTAAAGCCGGCATCCCTGTCCTCAACCAGAGCGTCCTTCTAAAGGGGGTCAACGACTCCGTAGCCACGATCAGAGACCTGCTTCGGGGCCTCTGCCGGATCGGAGTCAAACCCTATTATCTCTTCCAGTGTGATCCAGTAGCCGGTGTGGGACACTTGAGGACCAAGGTTTCTAAGGGGCTAGAGATCTTGGAAGCCCTGCGAGGCAGGCTTGGCGGAATTGCCATACCCAGGTTTATGGTCGACCTGCCAGGGGGCAAAGGAAAGGTTCCCCTTGAGCCAGACTATCTCCTTGAAACAAAGGCCAATAAACTTATCTTCCGAAACTACCAAGGGGAGATTGTTGTCTATACTGAGCCTCTATAAAATTGACCTGGGAGCCCCAAAAACCAACGATCCTTAAAAGTATAGTCTAGGGCAGGCTAAAAGACCTCACAGGACAGTTTCAACTCTGAATTTACATTTTTTTATAGATGAATCTAACCTTAATTGAAAAATAAGAAAGGGGCCTTAGAGCCCCCTTCTTATTAAGAAAAGAAGCACTGATCGCTACCACCAGGAAATAGTCTTATCTGCCTCCCAGATTAGCTCGATCAGCTTGTCATAATCAGGCTCACCTTCATAAAGTTTAAATTCCAGAGCTTCGTTACCTTCGTTTATAAGGGCGACCAGCTTTTTGGTCTCCTCAGTGGGTTCGTTCTTATAGATATGTAAGATCTTCATAACTCGTACCCCCTTTCTGACTTGGCCCACTAGTCAGCACAGGCCGGCGGCGGAGCATGGAGGGATCGCGGAAGTCCGTAAGGGATAATCAGATCGGCCTCTTTTAGCTTCTGGGCCAATTCTTCCAGAGTAATCGGGGTCAGGCCAACCTCATCAACATTGTATTTCTTGGCTTCTTCATCCATAGTATCCACTACGGCGAAGACATCCCCCTCCATGTCCCGTATCCATTCAATATTTTCTTTAACGTAATCAGAGACCTTAGGCATCTTGTTATATAAGATACAGGCATGAGAATAATGATTCTCAATAGCCTGTCCCAAGGTAGAACGAATAGCGTCCGTAATGTAAACCCGATTTGGGATCAGGAAATAAAGTTTCTTAGACATGGATTCCCCCCTTTAAAGGACAATATACTTGCCACATTCTTCAATGATGCTGCCATGAAAGGCCTGAGTCCGCATCTGTTTAGCCGTCATGCCAGCGGGGATATCGGTATCGACATCATAGCCCTCACAGACATAGCTGTCAGCACAGATAGCTAAATCATCCTCAGGAATCATCTTAACTAGCTCTTTAAATGCAGCATGTTTGGTCAGATGAATAGACTTAAAGGTCAAAAAGACTTTCACACTTTTACCCGCCTTCTGGGCAGCCTTTACTATGCCCATCAGATGGTCCATATATTGGGGCGTGGTAACAAATATGCCCAGTTTGTTCTCATCTGCCATAACCGGCCTCCTTAATAAGGTTTTTAAAGGATTAAGGATTTATTTTTTCTTGATGTAGAAACGGAAGAAACCGGCGTCTTCTTTCTCCCCCAGATACTCATGCCCAGCTCGAGCACACCAACCGGGGATATCATTCCTGGAGCCAGGATCCGTCCCCAAGACCTCAAGGATCTGACCTGAACCCAGCTTCTCTACGGCCTTTTTGGTCCGCAGAAGGGGCATCGGACAAGAAAGACCCTTGCAGTCGATAGTCACATCGGGCTTGATTCCTTCCGGGGCTTGTTTGAATTCACTCATAGTTCTAACCCTCCTTAATAGTATTTAAAAGTTGGCTAAATCTCAAAGACCATCTTGTTGGTCTCTTCGTTCCAGTCGATGATGATGTACCAGATTATCATAATCGCGGCGATGAAGAAAAGGGTTCCACCATAGCCCAGATAATCCGGAAGATAAACGGCTTTCCCCAGATAACCTTCCTCAATGATATCGTATTCTGCAAAATAGTGGCGGACGATAGAGTTGGTCAGGCCGAAAGTGATGGCCACCACCCAGAGCTTGATTTGGCCTTCGCCAACCCGCCAGAGACTTCCAGAACCACATCCTCCAGCAACCACCATGGCCGCCCCGAAGATGAATCCTCCTAGAAGGGCCCCCAGACCAAAGGTCGGTGTAACATAGAGCTCCTCAGCCCGAAGTCCCTGATATTTGAGGATAGCCACACCAATGGCCCCCAGAATAATAGAAAGCATCACCGCTTTGCCCATCTTGGCATCTCCGGTCATAAAGGGCTCCCGCAGACCATTAACCATACAGAGACGGCTCCGGTGCATAGTGAACCCCAAGGCTGCCCCAATGAGAAGGTAGCCAGCCATAAGCTCGGCATCATCCATGTCTGAGCCCATGTAGAGGTAAGCAGCCACAAATAAGGCCACAATACAAAGGACCCCAATGTACGGCTCAGCACTGCGCGGAGGACCAATCTCCCGACCACCAGTAGGAAAGAAGTTATTCATCTCCCAGATGAGATACTTGAGCCCCAGCATGGTACCAAAGATAAGACCGATAAACATCAGCAGACCGTTGGCCGCTAGGTTATGGATGGCCACATAAAAGCCACCAATATTACACCCCATAGCCAAGGAGGCCCCTATTCCCATAAGGATACCAGCAACAAAGCCTTTGATGAGCTCAAGGGTCGGAGGAAAACGAAAGGCAAAATTCTTAGACATCAAGGCAGAGATAAAGGCCCCAGAGACAAAGCCAATATTCATGACCGAGGAGGAAAACCAAAGAACATGAGGAGGTTCATCTTCATAGAAACCTATAAGATAAAAAAACCAATCAGCCCAATTTCGAAGCCCCCCAACGATACCCCAAGGGCGATACCAAGCCTCCATCAGAACAGCAAAGAAGGCGATCAATATGGCCCCCATCAATGGGCTCCAGTCCTTAACGAAGAAGGAATTGTAAAGCTCTTTTATCCTCTGGCTGAGAATGCTATCTTCGGCCATAAAACCCTCCAAATTAGAGATTTTGTCAAATTAGAAATTTTTTCTGCCAACAATAGGTGATCTTACCGATTATTTAAACTTAAACCATAAAAATGATAAAAAGACACGATTCTTGAGTTCTATCGTCTAACAAAAGGGGGGGAGACTGTCAAGCTCTAAATGAATAGCTATTCAACGTCTATTGAAGGGCTATTCAGCCTTTCCTCCAATCTTCAAACTGGAAGCTATAAAAGAGTCTCGCCATTGCCTTGATGCCTTTTATTAGTTCTTAATCATTGCTATTTATTTGGACAGTGGAATTTTTCAAACTAAACGCATTGCATCTATCTTAGTTGTCGATTTTATAATGGAGGCAGGAGAAGTAAAATGTCAAATTACTACATTTATCCGATACTTACCGCCATAAATGAGACAGATCAGGGTTTTCTTACCTATCTTCGTGGTTACGGACGTCGGACCTGGGCCCCTATCTTTGCCTTTCTAGTCACCAACGGTCGGGAGCACATCTTGATCGATACTGGGGTCGAGGAGTTTTTTGCCCCAGAAGAGGTCCTTGAAGAGCTCAAGGTGAGTCCCCAACCCATAGAGTCAGGCCTCAGAGAGCTAGGAATCCGGAAGGAAGATATAAAAATAGTCATCCACACCCATCTTCATCACGAACACTGTGAAAACGATGTCCTTTTCCCCCAGGCCAGGTTCTATATTCAGAAGGAGGAGTGGGATTTCTGTCAGGATCCCCATCCCCTTGACCATCGATACCTACCAGAACTCCTTGAAGGACTTGACCTTGTCTTACTTGAGGGCGATCAAGAAATAGTCCCCGGTATCCGGGTAATAAAGACCCCAGGGCATACCCCTGGAGGCCAATCCATTATAATAGATACCTCAAAGGGCCAAGCCGTTATCACGGGGTTCTGTGTAAGCCATGCCAACTTTCCCGCCTTTGGTCCGGTCATTCCCCCGGGAATCCACCTTGACGTCATAGCTGCCTACGAAAGTTGCCAGAGGGTGAAAGAATTGGCAGACATTCTTCTCCCCATCCGGGAGATTAGCCTGGCCCACAAACGCCTTCCTTAAATCCACTTGGGGCTTGATTTTAAAAAAACTAGGGGTTACCCATGCCTAAACAACTAAATCCAGGGAGGGGCAGATGGCCCTTGTAAGAAAGCTTTGGCCAATATTGATCCTTTTTCTCTTCATGGAAGGTCTAGGAGGAGCAGTGGAGATAGGACCAGGTCTTCAAAAAACAGTCCTTGAAAACGGGCTTACAGTCATCGTTAAAGAAAGTCATCGGGCCCCAGTGGTAGCCATCCAGGTCTGGGTGAAGGCCGGAAGCCTTTATGAAAGGGACCAAGAGGCGGGGGTAAGCCATTTTATAGAGCATCTTATTTTTCGGGGCGGCGAAGAACGACCCAGCGGGGCTTTGGCCGAGGAGATAGAGTCTGCCGGGGGATCCATCAACGCTTACACCTCTTATGATTATACAGTCTATCATCTAACTGTCCCCCAACAGGCCTTCAAAGAGGCTCTAGGGGCCTTGGCCGAAGCCCTTTTCCATCCCGTCTTTGACAAACAGGACATTGACCGTGAAAGGGAGGTCATCCTAGAAGAGATGCGTATGCGTCAGGATCAGCCGGAAATCAAGCTTTCCCGGGTCCTGATGCAATTGGCCTATCCGAATCATCCTTACGGCCGCCCGATAATTGGCTACGAATCCACTCTTAAGGCCCTGGGGCGCCAGGAAATTATCTCCTATTATGAAAGAAGGTATCGGCCGGTCCACATGACCCTGGTTATTGTAGGGGACGTATCGGCCGAAGAGGCCCTTTCCCAGGCCATGGCCTATTTTGGGAAGGCCCCTTACAAGAAACCTATCGCCTTTAGTGTCCCCCAAAGGGAGGCCCCTCCCCAGGGGCTCAAAATCCTCAACGAAGACATCCAAGAGGGCTATCTTCAGTTGGCCTTTCCGGGGCCTTCTTTGACCACCCTTCAGAAGGCTGCGGTAGCCGATGTCTTGGCCGTCATCTTGGGTTCAGGAAGGAGCTCCCGCCTCTATCAGAAGATTAGAGAAAAACAGGGATTGGTCTCGGGAATCGGAGCTTATTCCTTTACTCCTTTAGGGCCGGGGCTTTTCCGGATAAGTGCCCGTCTTGAGCCAGATAACCTCGAGGCAGCCTTAAAGGCTATCCTGACTGAGGTCTATCGACTCAAATACAGTCCTCCCCTCCCAGAGGAGTTGGCCCGGGCCAAGACCAAGGTGGAAAGTGACTTTATCTATATCAAGGAACTTATGGAGGGTGAGGCCAGACGCCTGGGAGTCTTCCAAACCATCCTTGGTGATCCCCAGGCCGAGGCTACTTATCTTAAGGCAGTCCGTTCGGTAACTGCAGAGATGATCCAAGAGCTGGCGGGACAATGCTTCCGTTCAAAGAATTTGGCGGCAGCAGTAGCCCTACCCCAAGACGCCACTTTTCTTAATTTTGAAAGGTTTTCTTCGATTAGTGAGGAGGCCGAGTTAGCCGCCCAAGGGATCAGTCCCTCAGAGAGGGGTTTCGTAGCCCCAACTTATAGGCGAATCCTTTCAAACGGACTGACTGTTTTGGTAAGGGAGGTGCCGGATGTCCCCACTTTTGCCGTTCGGGTTGTCTTCCCTGGAGGACTGCGCTTTGAAACCGAAGAGACCAACGGGATCTTCAGGCTCCTTTCGGCCTCCTGGATCAAGGGAACAAGCAAACATTCTTCAAGGCAATTGGCTGAAATTATCGAATCCATGGGTGGAAGCCTCAGTGGATTCTCTGGGAGGAACACCGTTGGGCTTGAGGGGGAATTTCTTTCCCGAAACATCAAAGAGGCTCTGAATATCTTTACCGAAATTCTTACCCAGGCCACCTTCCCAGAGGAAGAGGTAGAAAGGGCCAAAGGGCCGGTAATCGCCGCCATTCGAGCCTCAGAAGACAACCCCTCGGAACTGGCCATGAAAGAGTTTAATCGTCTTCTTTTTGAGGGGCATCCATATGGGCTCTCTCCTCTGGGGCGCCAGGAGGTTGTGGCCAAACTGACCGGAGAGACCTTGCGTCAGACCTATCGCCGTTTCATCAGACCTTCAAGGGGAGTTTTAGCCATCGTGGGTGATGTCGAGGCCCGGGAGGTCTTTGAGATTCTGGAATCACTCCTCGGTGGCTGGCAACAGGGTCAAGAGGAGGCCCCCGAACCTCCCGGCCCTCCTCTACCCCTTTCTGCCCCTAAATTCTCCACCCTTCACAAGGAAATCGGCCAAGCCCATCTGCTCCTAGGGTTCCGCACCCCAGGCCTTGAGAGTCCTGATCGTTTTGCCCTGGACATCCTGGCGGCAACACTTTCAGGGCAAAGTGGCCGGCTTTTTCGCAACTTAAGAGACAAGGAGGCCCTAGCCTATTCGGTGACGGCCTTTTATCGACCCCTTCTGGGGACAGGAAGCTTTGCCTTCTATATTGCTTCCGCCCCTGAGAAGAAAGACCGGGCCCTTAAAGGACTCTGGCAGGCCATTTACAAGCTCAATACCGAAGGTCTTAGCAAAGAAGAAGTCGAGAGGGCCCAAAAAAGACTTATTGGCCGGTACGAGATCGGTCTCCAGACCAATGGAGCCCAAGCCCTAGATATGGCCCTAAATGAGCTCTATGGCCTGGGCTACAACTTTGCTCTCAAATACATCCGCAGGATCCAGGAAGTCAGCCTAGAGCAGGTTATGGAGACAGCCAGGAAATACCTTGGTGGCGATCTTTATGTCTTAGTCTCTGTCGAGCCGCTTTCTTCAGAGGAGTAGTTCGCAGCGGCTTCTAGATCGATGATTCGGGTATCTCCAACATAGGTCTTGACGGCGTAGCGGCTCACCGAGGCAATCTTATGCCCAAGGGTCATCATGCGCTCCAGTTCTTCCTCCAACTGGTTAAGTAGATCCCGACAATCCTGGTTCTGAAGACAACGTTTTTTAAGTCGCCAAGCAATGCCAGCCAGGACCTGAAGGGGTTGATTTATTTCATGGGCAGCAGCTCCGGCCATCTCTAAAACCCCCTGGAGCCTTTCTCGAAGTAGTCTTTCGGCCTCGGCTGCCTCCCGATCGGTAACGTCGGTAAAAATAGCAATGGCCTCAGAGTCTTCCAAGCCTGCTTTAGGGCGGAAGAAATGCCATTCTGCTGGGAAAATTCGCCCAACTCCGGAGACAAAGCGGGAGACGATCTCGGCCATCTCTCCCTTTTTAAGGGCGTAAAGTCCCCTGGCCGTAGCCTCTTTGTCTTCGTGGTAAACAAAATCAAGAAGGCTCCTCCCCAAAAGCTCCCCCCTTGAGGCCGCCAGCAATTCACAGGCTCCCCGGTTAACATCAACAAACTCCCCGTGCGGAAGCCTAATTCGAACAATGCCTAACCTGGGAGAGGCTTCCACCAAGACCCTCAGACGTTCAGAGATCTCACGGAGACGTCTTTCATAAACCAGGGATCGTTTCCTTTCGACCCTGAATATGTAAAACAAAACCCCCAGGGCAACAGCCCCTGTAAGGCCCAAGGACAGGGAGATCAGAGCCTGTTTTTTAAGACCTTCGGCCAAGGTCACCATGAGAGGCATTAGCTCATCGCCAGAGACGTCTTTAAGGGATGTAGCCACAGAGAAGAGTCGGCTCACCAAGAGAAGTTCTCCTAGTAGCAAGCCCCCGAAAAGTAAGGCTAAGACTACAATGTAAGGTGGCATCTAGGGGACCCTTTTGGCCTCCATCTGGAAATAGACGTGAAGGGCCTCGGTAATGGAAAAAAACAGGGCCAACAGCAGGGCAAACTTGATGATTGCCTTGCGAGAGATCGGTTTTTTGATAGCTCTTTCGGTAATCTTACAGATCACAAAACTCATGGCCCCCCCGTAGAAAAAAAAGGCCACAATATAGTGCACTGATTCCCTTATCGTCCGAAAAAGGTCTCCGGGATAATAACGGACGCCAAAAAGAATACAGAGGGCCACCATTATCAAAAGTTGGCGCTTTTCGGCCTGATTAAACTCGGCCAGCCACCTCAACCGAGGCCTCCTTATGCTCTTCAATGGGAATGGGAAGCTTGATTAGACAACGGGTACCCTGGCCAAGGCGGCTTCTTATCTCCAGGATTCCTCCGTGATCCTCAACGATCCGTTTAGAAATAGGCAATCCCAAACCAGTTCCTCTGGCCTTGGTGGTAAAGAAAGGGTCAAAGACCTTGTCTAACTCCTCGGAGGGAATCCCTTTGCCGGTATCTTCGATAACAATTACCACCCAAGGACTATCCCGATAGGTCCTGATAGTAAGTTTGCCCCCCTCAGGCATGGCCTCAATGGCATTTTCTATCAGGTTTATGAGGACCTGCTTTATGCGGTCAAAATCATAAGGGATACAGGGGAGATTGGAATCAAGGTCCAGAACCAATTCGATCTTGGATGAGGTTAGCTCAGACTGCATAAGAAGAATACTTTCCTCTACGACCATATTGATATCTTCCTGACGTTTGTGAAGCTTGGTCGCTTTGGTAAAATCCCGGATGTCTTCAAGCATGGCCAAAAGACGCTCGATTTCTTGAAGAATAATCCGGAGTTTCAAGGCATTGGGATTGTCTGAGGGGATAGACTTTAGAACCCTTCTGGCCAGACCGCCAATGGCTACCAGGGGATTTTTGATCTCGTGAACCACGTGAGCCACCCCCCGACCGATATTGGCTAGCCTCTCTGTCTCCAGAAGGCGTTCTTCCATGTAGCGAATCTCCCGCCAATCCTTAATAAAACAGACTACCCCCATTTCTCCCCGCTCATCAGTAAGGATAGCGGCATTCAACCAGACCGGCACCTCTTCTCCTTCACGGGTAACCACCAAGGTCTCAAGGTTCTTAAGCCGGGTCTGCCCAGTTTTGAGGCGATTAGAAATTCCCTCCCACATCCCCTCAGGGAAAAGATCCCAGACACAGAGCTCACCGATTACTTGATCTGGACGATAGCCGAAGAGGGAAGAAGCGGCCTCATTGAAGATAATAATATTACCCCGGGCATCAGCGGCCACGATAGCCTCCAGAGAATTTTCGATAAGGCTCTCCCTCAGAGCCCGGGCCCTCTCCAGGGCCTCACGGCCTTCACGGAGTTGAAGAATCATAAAATTAAAGACATCGCCTAGCTGAACCAACTCGTTGTGGCCGGCATGAGCTCTATAGACCGGACAGCGACGACAATATTCGATCTTTTGGGGAAAACTGCCTTCGGGACACTGGAAACAACCAGTTTTATCTATCAGCCAGCAAGGGACATCTTCTTGCCCGTATGCAGGACAGTCCCTCTTGGGACAAGAGACCATTTCCCAACAGCGGACCCTCTCGCCCAGATCAGAAAAGACATTTAAATTCTCCCTAGCAACCTCTTCAGCCAGAGACATAAGATAGGTAATCGGACGGCTGATAGAACGAACAAAAACATGTACCGCCCCAACCAATATAAGCAGGACCAGAGAAACTACCGCAATGAAGATCAGCCCTAGACGCCAGATGGTGGCATCGATGTGGCCCTTTTTGAGAAAAAGCTTAAGGGTTCCTAGTCGATGTCCATCCTTGGTCAGAGGTACCTCGACCTGGTAGGTTTGCTTGAGATCCGCTCTTTGGGAGACAAAAATGGTCACCTCTCCCATTTCATCCAGAAGGGCAAGGGCGGCCAGATGGCGTTGAAAGATCTCGAGTTCTGCGACCAAAAGCTCCTTAAGGGCCTCTTTGTCTCCTGCGGAGATGTGCTCGCCGATGACCGTCCCGATGGCCCGCCCTAAATCTTGACCCCTCTCAAGATAGGAGGACACCAAGGGAGAGATAACCACCAAACGCACCAATAGGGCAAAGGACAAAGCCGTGGTCAGGACAAGGGAAAATACCAGAAGAAAAAAACGTCTCTTAAGGGACCACCGGCTCCAGTTCACCACTCAGACCTCGAAAGGCTTCGCCTTTTTATCTCTTCTAACCTCTGATTATAGAAATTAATCACATCTCGCCGACTGATCATGCCGATAAAGGTCCGCGGATCCTCCTCAGAGACCACTGGCAGCTGGTCGATATTGCGGATGGTGAACTTTCGAAGCACGGTGTTGATATCTTCAAGAGGATTAGTAGTAATGACGTCACTTCTGGCGATATCTTTCATGATGATAAGATCCCAGAGATCATGATCCAATAGGAAACCACGGACATCGTTAATGGAAAAGATCCCGGTCAGTTTTCCTTCTCGATCAACCACAGGGAAGTAATGCTGTTCAGTACGGCCGAAGAAACGCACAAATTGCCTCAAGGTCATGTCCTCGGGGATGACGGCATAGGTTCTTTCCGGCCGGAATATGTCCCTTACCCGGATATCCTCTAGGATGTCGGAGAAAAAGTCACCTTTGTGGGCCGGGGAGGCCACCTGATTGGGAACCTGCTCTCGATAGAGATTCCAGGGACGACAAAGATAAAAGGTCAGGCTACAGACAAGAAGGCTGGGAACCAGCAAGTGATAAGATCCAGTGATCTCACTGACCACCACTACTGAAGTCACCGGTACATTTGAGCTTCCGGCGAAAAAGCCAGCCATACCCACAATGACAAAGGGGGCTGGATCAGGGACTATATCGGGCATGAACTGGTGAAAGAACCACCCCATGCCACCTCCAATAGAGCCGCCGATAACAATAGAGGGGCCAAAAACCCCCCCAGATCCTCCTGAACCTATAGAAAGGGCCGTGGCTAGAATCTTTCCCAGACCCACTGCAAAGAGCATCCCCATACTGACCTCGTTGTAAAGGGCCTTTTGGATAAAACCATAGCTAAAATTAAGAACATCAGGGATAAAAAGCCCCAAAATCCCGGCCCCTAGGCCGCCAATGGCTGGTTTAAGAAAAGCGGGCAGCTCAAGGCGTTTAAAAAAATCATGGAACCCATAGAAGACTTTAACAAAAACGCCCACCGCCCCAGAGAGGACAAAGGCCGTCAAGGCATAGGGGCCCAATTGAAGGGGACTTTCAAAACGATAATCATTAGCTGCGAAAACAGCTCCCCATCCGAAAACCATGCAATAAACAGAATAGGCTACTATGGAAGCAATGGCCGAGGGTATGAGAACATCAGCCTCAAATTCGGTATCCCGATAGAGAATCTCGGCCGCAAAAAGGGCTCCCGTCAGGGGAGCACGGAATATGGATCCGATGCCCGCCCCCATGCCAGCAGCCAAGAGGATTCGTCTTTCTCTAGGAGAAACTTTCAACCTCTGGGCCACAAAGGACCCCCATCCAGCCCCAATCTGGGTAATTGGCCCTTCTTCGCCTCCAGAACCACCCGTACCCAGGGTAAAGAAAGAGGCAATGGTCTTCACCAGAGGCACCCTGGCCCGCATGCGCCCTTCTTCGTGATGATAGGCCCTGATAGCGGCATCGGTCCCGTGCCCTTCGGCCTCTGGACAAAGACGACTGGTTATAAGACCAGCAGCCAGCCCTCCCAGGGCCGGAACCAAAACCAGCATGTAGGGATTAAATGGCCGGTTGGTAGGGGAAAAAAGCTCAGGGCTTCCTGCAGGATAGGGGGGAAGATAACCGGTTAAATAGTCCAGAAAATAATGGTGACCCAGGTGGATCAGGAGATGAAAAACGATAGATCCCAGCCCCGCCAAAATCCCCACTAAGCTGGAGAGAATAAACCAGCGCCCTGCTCCACGAAATCGAATTTTCTGCCGCTCCCAGCGCCGACTCGAGAATCTGGCCATAGACCAAACCACTTCCAAGGATCATTTTGTCAAGGCCATCGAAGAAAAAGGCCCCCTTTAATATCTAACCCGGGTCTCCCAGAAGAAGACCAACTTAGGCAGGTCTAAACTTGATTAAGCCGGGAAAAAATTCACTATCAAGTCCCGATTTCAAATCCGAGGGAGACTTTAACAAAGTCTAAAAAGGGTTTGCAAGAAGGCAGGGGCTTTGTTATTCGGAAGGACATGAAGATCATCGAACCATCATTCGAAGTCATCGAGGAATATTTTAAGAATCAGGACATTCTTTCCCAGATAGAGCGATGTGGCCGGGTTTGTTATAAAAGTGAAGACCGGATTACCAAGGAGTCGGCTATCCCCTTCATTGAGGGCATTATCCGGCGAGGTCATGAATCCGTCCTGGAGATGGCCGCCCTTGTCTACGAGGTCTCGGTGGATACCGAGTCCACCATGGCCCGCTTCTTTGAGCGCAATCCGCGTTTTTTTAATACCGACAAGCTTGACCGCCGTCGATATCTCCTCTCAGCTAACGTTCGGGCCTATAGAGACATGTTTCGAGAGGGGCAAGACCTTAAGGTCATGAAGGCTCTGATCCGTGACCTTCACCAGCGTTGGCCAATTCTTTTTGAGGATCTTCTTCCCAAACACGGCCTTGTGCCTCAAGAAGGAATCAAACTGCGCCTTCTCTCCCCCCAGGAAATTGACTCTCTGCCCATTGAATATCGAGTCAAGCATCGTTATCTCTTAGTCCGCTTTACCATCAATCGGGCCGTCAGCCACGAGCTTGTCCGCCACCGGGTGGCCTCTTACCTTCAGGAATCGCAACGTTATTGCCGCTATGGAGACGAAAAATTCGGAGGAGTAACCTTTATTAAGCCTGTTTTCTATCCTGAAGGAAGCCCCGAATATCAGATCTGGAAGGAGGCCTGTCAGCGGGCCGAAGAGGCCTATCTCCAGCTTTTGACCACTTCATCCCCACAGGCGGCCAGGACTGTCTTGCCTAACTCCTGTAAGACCGAAATCATTACCTTCGCCAACCTTCTAGAGTGGCTCCACATTCTCCGGCTTCGGACCTCTAAAGCCGCCGATCCATCCATGCGTCAGATAATGCTCTTACTTCTTGAGGACCTGAAGGATCGATTCCCTGAGATCTTTGGCTCTCTAGAGGCCGAGGCCTGATTTTAAGCCCGAGGAAGCCTTTCAAGCCCAAGGGAGCTTATCAACAGAAAGGCTGAAAGAAGAGGACATTTTGACCGACCCCAGTGGATACACTGACCATCTTTGCCAAACTCAAAGCGATCGCAGGCCTCACAGGAGAAAACCACCTCTTTGCGAACCTTAACAGCCACACTGCGGCCGGCCTCATCTATCTCTTTGATGGGGATCCTTGCCTTCATAGATTTCTTTTCGGAAATCTGTTGGCCGGGATTGAACAAAAGATCTAGGGCGGAAAAATCTTTCCAGGATTGAGGATTCCTCGAGGATCAAAGACCTTTTTTATTCCCTTCATGAGGGAGATGGCCCGGGGGGATATCTCCAGGGGGAGATAGGTCATCTTTGTCAGCCCTATCCCGTGTTCTCCAGAGATACTCCCTTCCATGGCCACCACGGCCTCAAAGAGATCCTTACGGGCAGCCTCGGCTAGGTCCTTCTCCTGAGGATCCCGGGCGTCAAAGAGGATGTTGACGTGAAGATTGCCGTCTCCAGCATGGCCAAAACAGAGAATAGGGAGATTATACTTGCGGCGAAGCCTAATGACCAAAGAGACCAGATCAGCCAGACGAGAACGTCTGACCACCACATCCTCCCCTTTCTTACAGGGACGAAGACGCCTTAGGGCTGGAGGAAGGGCCCGTCTGGCCTCCCAGAGAGAGGCTCTCTGCTGCTGTGTTTCGGCAACAAACAAGAATCGGGCCTTAGAAAGGGCCTCTTTTAGTCTTTCTCGGTCTGCCTCTACCGCCTCCTTAGATCCATCGAGTTCTATGAGAAGCAGGGCCCTAGCCCTGGCCGCTGCCGAGGGAAGCCTTTCTGCAAGGGCAGAAATGGACAGATCATCAAGAAATTCGGCTGTCCGGGGCAGAACTCCCGAGGCCAAAAGCCTGTTTAAGGACCCAACCGCCTCAAAAGGGCCCTCAAAGGCGGCCAGGGCGGTAATCATAGCCTCTGGCTTGGGGAGGACCTTGAGGGTCGCCTTGGTAACAAAGGCTAAGGTTCCCTCACTGCCAACCAGAAGGCGAGTAAGGTCATAGCCCACTACGGTCTTGGCCGTTTTGGTTCCCAAAGAGAGGATGGTCCCATCGGCCAGAACCACCTCTAAGGCTAAGACATAGTCCCTGGTGACCCCATATTTAAGGCCCCGAGGGCCACCGGCACAGGTAGCAATATTGCCTCCGATGGTCGCAAAGGCCAGGCTGGCCGGATCAGGAGGATAAAAGAGCCTCTTTTTCGCCAGGGCCTGATCAAGATCGGCCACCACCACCCCTGGTTCAACTACGGCCAGAAGATCCGGAGGGGAGATCTCCAGGATGCGGTTAAGGCGCACTGAGCTTACCACTAAAGCCCCTTCCAGAGGCACGGCTGACCCCGTAGTGCTACTACCGGCCCCCCGCGGCAAGGCCCGGATCCCATACTCCCAGCAGATTCGAAGGATTCCGGCCACCTCTGCGGTTGTTTCCGGGAAACAGACCCCAGCTGGCAGGCTCTCAAGGCCTGAGGCATCATAAGAATAGGCAACCCGATCTGCCTCAGCTAGAGTCAACCGGTCTCCAAGAAGATCTTTAAGAGCCTCCTTAGCCGGCTTGGGTAACGACACGGGGCTGTCCTCCTCGACCAATCAAATCCTCTATCTGCTGGCAGAGATATTCCACTTGGTATCTGGTATTGGGCTCTTTTCGGGAACGACGAGAGATGGAGTTCACAGCATGGACCACTGTAGCGTGATCCCGGTTGAACATCCGACCAATAGCCTCAAAAGTCTCCCCAGTAAACTTGCGGCAGAGATACATTGCCATTTGTCGAGGATAGCTTATACGTCGCCGTCGTGAAGGGCTCTTTAGCTCCTCCCGGCTGACCTGAAAATAGCGACACACCAGCTCGATAATCCTCTCTTTGGTAACATCGCGACGATCCCCCACTAACTCTCTGACAACCTCTCTGGCCAGATCAAGGTTGACTGGATGCTTGAGGAGACTGGCCCGAGCCAGCAAGCCCACAATGGCTCCCTCTATCTGCCGGATGTCACCGGTCAGGGCCCCAGCCAGATAGTGAACGACCTCTTCTGACAAGACGGTCTTCTGACGCCGCGCCTTTCGCTCAATGATCTTGACCCTAGTTTCGTAATCAGGAGGGTTAATCGAGGTAATAAGACCCGCAGAAAGCCTTGAGCGCAGGGACTCCTGGATCTTGGGAATCTCCCTAGGGGCAGCGGTGCTGGTAAAGATGACCGCTTTGTTCTCATCAAAAAGATAATCCAGGGTCAGAGCCAACTCTGCCTGGGTATAGTCCTTACCAGTTAAAAAATGGACCTCTTCGAGGAGGAGAACATCACAGCCCTGGCGGAACCTTTCCTTAAAACGGTCGATCGTGTTGGTCTTGATAGCTCGGACCATCTGATTAGTAAAATCCTGAGCCGTAAGATAACAGACCCGAAGGTCTCTATTCTGACGAAGGATATGATGACCTATGGCCTGGGAGAGATGACTCTTGCCGAGACCAGTCTTGGAAAAAAGGTAGATTATCCGACTAGAAGACGGATCTCCCTGAGCCAAGGCATAACAGGCCGAATAAGCATAATAGTTGGACTGCCCGACAACAAACTCCTCAAAAGTGTAACGGTCACAGAGCCGCCGTCCGAGGAGACGCCCGGGATCGTAAGGGAGAAGGAGCTGCCTTTCATCTGGCCTTTCTTCTTCCCGAATGCGAAACTCAATCCCCTTTCGACCAAGAGTCTGGATAACTTCCTGGATTTGTTCTTGATAGTTTTCGGCAACCCAGTTGGCCACAAATTGATTGGGGCAGACTACGGTAACCGCTCCTTCTTCAGGGATGTCAAAGCTTAAGGGTTCAATCCAGAGGCGGTAGCCGGCCTCAGAAACAATTCCTTTGAGTCTTTCCTTTATCTCTTCGCCTCGCAGCATCAGCGACCTCCTGAACACTCACCTCTAGCAGGATGGCCCCAAGCTTTAAAACCATTATGGCCCCCTGTCAAAGGCGACTAAGAGCGATTTTGAGTAAAGAACCCTCTCATTTTCAACAGAAGGACATTTCACGAAAATCCCAAAGCTTAGAGAGCGCTAAGTCCCAAAGCCCCACGAATAATCTAGAAAAAAAGCTATGCTTAAAAAATCCAATAATTTCAATATATTGGGTGTCACAAATGACTTTTTCAACAAGGACGGACTTTAAATAATCTTAATTTTTCGCTCTTTTTTGTTTAGAGAAAAAAGGATGACTAATGACATCCAACAGTAGAACTAAACGATATTTTTTGCTAACGGGGCAAGGTAGCGAATAAACATCAATTGATTTGTTCCTAAAATGATTTCAATGGGCAGAGTTGCCTTGAGCCTTTAGGGAAACGGGGTATCATCTCCTGAGGCTAAAGGTCGATGAGCCAAAGATGAAGGTTCCTAAACTAGATGAGGCCCTGGAGATCCTTGACCACTTCGGGGTCCCAGAACATATCAAGCGGCACTGCCAAAAGGTGGCCCAGGTAGCAGTTTTCCTGGGAAGAGCCCTTAATCAGGCCGGAGAAGACCTTGATCTCGGGCTCCTTGAGGTCTCTGGGCTCCTCCATGACCTCACTAAACATCAAAGCCTCATCACCGGAGAAAACCATGCCCTTAGTGCCGCCCAGAGGTTGAGGGAGTTGGGCTATCCTGAGGTCGCCAGGGTGGTTGAAGAGCATATATTTTTAAGGCCCCGGCCGGCAAAGGCCCCAATTGATGAGGCCGAAATCGTCTATTATGCTGACAAGCGGGTCATGCATGACCGGATTGTAGAGCTTGGAGAACGCTTTACTGATCTGCTCCGACGATACGGTCGGGATGAAGCCAGCCTCCAACGAATAAAAGACCAGGAGGCTTTCAGCAGGAAGCTTGAAGAGAGGATCTTTTCCCGCCTTGCCTTTGGCCCAGAGGAGGTGGCCGAAATTGAAAAGGATTAGGTTGGCCCTTATTGCCGGAGGGATTTCCAGGGAGCGGGAGGTCTCTCTCAAAGGAGCGGCTGCCGTCTACGAAGCCTTGGATAAAGAACGCTACGAAGTCAGTCGCTTTGATCCTGCTCGGGATCTTGAGCGTCTGGTTGCCCAGGCCCCAAGGTTTGACTGCGCCCTGATCATCCTTCATGGACGAGGTGGTGAAGACGGTACCATCCAGGGGCTCCTTGATCTCTTAGGGCTTCCTTATCAGGGAGCTGGGGTCCTGGGAAGCGCCCTGGCAATGAACAAAATTTTATCTAAAGAGCTCTATCAGTTGGCTGGTCTCACCACACCTAAGGCCCTAAAGGTCAGCCGGGGGGATCAGCCTCCCTATCCTGGGCTCTCCTTTCCCCTAGTGGTCAAGCCAGCTACCCAGGGTTCGAGCATTGGTCTTAATATTGTTGAGAACGAAGCGGCCTTGGAGACAGCTCTGAAGACGGCCTTTGAAATCGACAATGAGATCCTCCTGGAGGAATTTATCTCTGGTCGGGAGCTCACCTGTGGCATCCTCGACGAGACCCCTTTGCCAATAGTAGAGATAATCCCTGGAGCTGATTATCCCTTTTTTAACTACGAGGCCAAATACCTCCCTGGAGCCACAAAGGAGATCTGCCCGGCCCAAATACCTGAGGAGATGGCTTTAAAGGTCCAGGAGGCCGCCCTTAAAGCCCATAGGATCTTAAGGCTTCGCCACGTAAGCCGAAGTGATTTCATCTTGGCCGAAGACGGAAGACTTTATATCCTGGAGACCAATACTATCCCCGGAATGACTGAAACGAGCCTTCTGCCCTTGGCAGCTAAAGTAGCCGGCCTTGACTTTCCAGCCTTGGTAGAAAAATTAATTTCTTTGGCCTTAAGGGACCGAAGCCCTTGAGGAGTATTGATCTTATATGTTAAATAGGTCTGCTCTTCTAAGTCCTTAAACTAAGGAGGCCATATTATGTTACCGCAAATTCGAGAAATAGAGAGTCGATATTTAAGACAGGACCTGCCGGATTTTCGCCCAGGAGACACTGTCAAGGTCCACCTGAGGATCACCGAGGGGGAAGAAAAAGAACGTATTCAGGTCTTCCAGGGGGTAGTTATCCGCAAAAGGGGCTCGGGTACAGGGGCCACCTTTACCGTCCGTAAGGTCTCTTACGGCGTTGGAGTAGAGAGGACCTTCCCCCTTCATTCCCCACGGATAGAAAAGATCGAGGTCGTCCAGCATGGTAAGGTCCGTCGGGCAAGGCTTTACTATCTGAGACAACTTTCCGGGAAAAAGGCCCGGATCAAAGAGCGTCGTTAAACGTGGGCTCGGCCTCTTTAGCCGACCGTTTACAGCTTGAGCAAGAGATCAGGACGGCAGGTTATCGTCTTGTGGCTGGGGTGGACGAGGCCGGCCGGGGAGCTTTGGCCGGCCCGGTAGTAGCTGCAGCGGTAATCCTTCCAGAGGCCCTTTTCAAGGAAGAGAGTCATCTAAAACTCATCAATGATTCCAAGGCCTTAAGTCCAGAGGCCCGCAAAAGGGCTTACAGGATGCTTATCTCCCGGGCCCTTTGTTGGGCAGTGGCCGAGATTGGCCCTGAAGATATAGATCAATACGGAATCCTCAAGGCCTCGCTCTTAGCTATGAAGGTGGCCGTAGAGTCTCTGGATCCAAGGCCTGATTTCCTCTTAATTGATGGCCCATTTTGTATAGACTGGCCCGGTCCCCAAAGGGCCATCAAACACGGGGATGCCCGGTGTCTTTCCATCGGGGCCGCCTCTATCATCGCCAAGGTCCACCGGGATCAGCTCATGGCCCGCCTCCATCAGGATTATCCCCAGTATAATTTTGCCCGAAACAAAGGCTATGGCACCAAGGAGCATCGCCTGGCCTTGGCCCATCACGGTCCTTGTCCGCTACATCGCCGGAGTTTTCGGGGTGTCCTCTCCCAAGAAGAAAAAGACCATCCACTCTTTGGGGTCTCGGTCTGAGGCCTTGGCCTGTTCTTATCTTAAGGCCAGAGGCTATCAGATCTTGGCCACCAACTATAGGGGACCTCTGGGAGAGATAGATATCATTGCTCAGAAGAGGGAAACGATCATCTTTGTAGAGGTCAAGGCCAGACGATCCCTCGGCCGGGGGCTTCCGGAGGAGGCAGTCACCCTGGAGAAACAGAAGCGGATTTGTCGAATGGCCCTAAAGTGGCTCAAAGAGCAGAGAAGACTTGAAAACCTTGTCCGCTTTGACGTCATTACTATTATTTGGGGAAAAGATGGCCCCAGTTTAAGACATCTAAAAAATGCCTTTGGAGACGCCCTCAATGACTGAAGTCAACTCTAGCCGCGAACGAATATTAAGCCGGGCCCTTCCTCCTCGGGCCCCCTTGGCCGAGACCCTTCTCAAGCTTCCCCCTCAAGAGGCCGAACAGATCTTCAACCGTCTGCCACTCTTTGAACAGGTAGAGGTGGTCCTCACCGCCCCCTGGGAGCTTCGTCAAAAAGTAATTCTTCTCTCCCAGAGGGCTCCAGAACTCCTTCAGAAGATCCCCCCCCAGGAACTTTTCTGGACCATCAAGGCCATTGGCCCTGAGGATGCCCTCAGCCTTATCTCTATGGCCAGTCAGGAACAGCTTACCTTTATCTTCGACCTTGATTGGTGGCATAAAGATCGACTTGTGCCCCAAAGGATAGTTAGCTGGCTACTGATCCTCTTTGAGGTCTCAGAGGACAAGGTGGCCCAGTGGCTCCTGGGAGTCGACGAAGATCTATTAGCGGCGACGATGAACCTCTTCCTTCGGGTGGAAAAACGTCCTGATGATACCGATTTTATGGAGGCCCGTGATAAACTCCCGCCCTTTAGCCTGGATGACACCTATTTTGTGGAATTTCGCAACCAGAAACTCGAGCCCCTTTTTATGAGATTGCTCCAGATACTGATGGAAATCTCCCCCGAGAAGTACCGAAACCTGATGGAGTCTCTCCTCTGGGAGCTACCCTCAGAGGTTTTGGAGAGGGCCTATCGTTGGAGAAAAGGGCGCTTGGCTGATCTCGGTATCCCCGACTTTTTTGAGGCCCTAGACATCTATGCCCGGCTGGATACCCCTCGGCAGATGCGGCGGGTAGAACGACGCCATCTTCCCCCCCCCACAGAAGAGCTTCCTCCTCCAGCTTTTCTGCCAGTCGTATACATGGAGACAGAGGATCTTCTCACCTTAGCTCTGGCCCGTATTACCGACGGGGCGCAGTTTGAGCGCCTACGCCGAGAGCTTGCCTGGGTGGTCAACAAGGTCCTGATGACCGATGAGATCAACCTGGATGACCCTTCTCAGATCAAAAGGGCCATCAAAAAGGCTGAAGCCTATCTGAATATTGCTTTGGAAGAGTTGTCTGGAGGGGATATCGAAGAGGCTCGGGGACTACTTGAGGAATATTTCCTGGAGGACCTTTTTCGACTAGCCCATACCCGTCTAAGAGGTCTTAAGATCCGGGCCTTAAGAATCATAGAGAGTCAAGGCTTTAAGGAACTCCTCCTTCACCTTGATCAGCCCTATCAACTCACCCTTGAGGCCTTAACCAGAAACCGTCCCCAAGAGATTCTTTATTTTGATCTTAAGGCCCTGGGGACAGACCAGGAGATGCGCCCCTTCAGGAGGCTTTCAGAGGTGAAAGAGACGACTCAGCGGTTAGAAGAAATAGAAGTCTTCTCAGGGATCCTTACCCGAATCTTTGGTCACCCCAGGGACTGGAGGGGGAAACTCCTCCTCAAAAAGACCAACATCACTGAACCTAATGATCTGACCTGGAGTGCCCTTTTGGCCACCGGAGTAGCTAACTGGCTCCTGAAAGGGAAGTTTATCTTTGAGCCCCTGCCTTACAAAGACTGGCTTCCTTTTCTCCAAAGGCTTCTGGAGAAAGATAAGGGGCGTCTGCTGGTCCCTGAGAGTATTAGAGCTGAGGTACTTAAAAATTTTGAGGCCCTTGGTGAACCGGAGCAACAAGAGGCAATAGTCCGCTTTTTAGATTATGTCTTTGATCTCCTGGAGGAAGAATTTGCCTTTGTCGATCTTAGCCATCCTCCACATCCCCGTTACATCCAGTTGGTAGTGGTAGAGGACTTAAGTGAAGGATAGAGAGGAGATCTTTTCAGGCCCTTGGTGGCACTACCCGCCTCTTAAAGCGGCCCTGATAGCCGGGGCCATTTCAACCCTGACCTTTCTCTCGGCCCACTCCGGACTCGTTTCCCCGGAGATAGAACGAATTGCCTATCTCTTGGCCATTGTCCTCGGAGGCATCCACTGGATGCGGGAGGGACTTGAAGGAATTTTCAGGAAACGCCAGATAGACATCAAGGTCCTCATGCTCGGGGCCACTGGTGGTTCTATCGCCCTGGGCATGTGGGATGAGGCCGCTTTTTTGGTGTTTCTCTATGGAGCAGCCGAGGGGATCGAAGAGTACACCTATGCCCGGACCAAGGCCTCTATCCGGGAACTGCTCAAACTAGCCCCCAAAGAGGTCCGGGTTATCCGCCAGGGCCAAGAAATTCTCATTCCAGCCCAAGAAATCCGGGTTGGAGAGGTCTTTTTAGTCCGCCCTGGAGAGGGCATTGCTACTGACGGCCTTATCCTTGAGGGAAACTCTTATATCGATGAATCTGCGGTCACCGGGGAGCCCCTTCCGGCCAAAAAAGGAGCCGGAGATAAGGTCTTTGCCGGGACAATAAACCAGACAGGGGCGCTCAAAATCCAGGCCACAACCACCTTTGAAGATAACACCCTTTCCAAGATAATCCATTTGGTAGAGGAGGCCCAGAGACAAAAAAGCCAGGTCCAGCTTTTTATCGAAAGATTTGGAGCCAAGTATTCGCCCCTGGTCCTCCTTGCCTCTGGGGCCATGGCCCTTGGGGCCATTTTTCTCAGCGACAATCCTGCTCCCTGGCTTAAGCGGGCCGTTGTCCTTCTGGTGGCCGGGGCCCCTTGTGCCCTAGTTATGTCCACCCCGGTGGCCATTGCTGCTGGGATTGGCCGAGCCGGCCGAGAAGGGGTCTTGATCAAGGGGGGAATTCATCTGGAGAATCTAGGCAAGATAAGGGTGGTGGCCTTTGATAAGACCGGGACCTTAACCCTTGGCCGACCAGTAGTCACGGAGATAAAAACCTTGGGGTTGGACGAAGAGGCTCTTTTGGCCCTGGCCGCTGGCTTAGAAAGGTTCTCTGAACATCCTTTGGCCCGGGCTATTGTAACCGAGGCTGAGAAAAGGGGGCTCGGATTGCCGGAGATAGAAGATTTTGAGTCCCTCCCTGGCGCTGGAGTCAAGGCCAGGGTCTCCGGGCAGATTGTCTATTTGGGACGTCCTGAAGCCCTTGAACAACTAGGCATCAAAGTTTCAAAAGACCTTGGGGTAGAAAGTCTACAGGCCCAGGGCAAAACAGTAGTTCTTGTGGCCCGGGGTAAGAAGGCTCTAGGAGCCTTTGCCCTCAGGGATGAGATCAAACCCCTTGCCCCTCAGGTTATAAAAAGCCTCCGTCACATGGGACTAAAAACCGTTATGCTCACCGGAGATCACTCAAAGGCGGCCACAGCCATTGCCGAAGAACTCGGTCTTGATGAGGTAAGGGCTGATCTGCGTCCAGAAGACAAGATCAAGGCCGTTGAGGAACTCGAAAAGAGCTACGGACCGGTAGCGATGGTAGGTGATGGAGTAAACGATGCCCCAGCCTTGGCCCGGGCCACGGTGGGAATCGCTATGGGAGCAGCTGGGACCGATGCCGCTATAGAGGCCGCAGACGTGGCCCTAATGGGTGACGATCTGAGCAAGATCATCTTTGCTCTAAGATTGGGGAAAAAGGCCCAAACGATCAGTGGCCAAAACATTGTCTTCTCCCTGGCCATATTGGTGATCCTTATCCCTTTGGCCCTCTTGGGCGTCATCAGTGCTGCCGGAGCCGTCTTCTGTCATGAGGCCACGGAGCTGCTGGCCGTGGCCAATGGCCTGCGGGTAGGACGAAAAGAGGCCACCTAACACCTGGAGCGACAGCCTCAGGTCTTTCTGCTAAAGTTAAATCATGGCCCAAAGATGCTGCCATCAAGGAGAAGATAAAGTTTTTACCCCCCAGTTTTGGTGGGGGCGCCTGCGCCGTTATCAGGGACCAGATCCTTGGCTTAAGCCTGAAAAATGGGACCGACTGGCCCAAGATTATGATGATCTTGAGACCTGTAGCTTTTATCAGGGCATGCTCCAGGAGATTATCTCCACCCTGGAGAAGCGAGGGGCCCTGATACCCCAAGGACGAGTCTTAGAGATTGCCTGTGGGACCGGCCCTTACACTCTAAAAATGGCCCCTAAAGTGGCCGAAATCCTAGCCATTGATGTCTCTCCTAGAATGCTGGCCTGTCTCCAAAAAAAGGCCCAAAGACTGGGGATCAAAAACCTTAAGGTGATCGAGGCCGACTGGTTCTCTTACCAGCCGGAGGGAAGATTTCATCTGACCTTTGCCGCCATGACCCCGGTGCTCAACTTTGTTGAGACTGTGGAGAGGATGTTCGAGCTATCTGAACGTTTTGTGGCTCTAGTCCACTGGGCCGGACTAAGAGAGAATCTGCTTTATCGGGAAGTTCACGAAGCTATCTTTGGCCGCCCCCCAAAGCCCTTTAGGGCCACGGTGATCAACCACTTCAACCTCTTCTATAGCTTGGGGCTAGCTCCTGAGTGTCGTCTTTTCAAAGGACTCTGGGTGCGAAAAAGACCTCTTGAGGCCGAAATTAATCACATGCTCTGGCGCCTTGAGGCAGATGGCAGACTTGAAGAGAAGGACAAAGAGATAGTCAGGGAAATACTTGCCCAAAAGGCCGACAACGGAATAATTAGGACCGAGACCAAGGTAAGGATCGGCTTTGTCTTGGTAGATAAGTCTGCTTGACACCTCTCATCCTATTGAGTAGTTTGCCGCCGTCATGTTCGAAAATCTAACCGAAAGGCTCAACCAGGCCTTCAAGCGGCTCAAGGGCCGAGGAAAGCTCTCCGAGGCCGATATAGATCAGGCCTTAAGGGAGGTGCGTCTAGCCCTCCTTGAGGCCGATGTCAACTACCGGGTGGTCAAGGATTTTATCGCCCGGGTCAAAGAAAGGGCCCTGGGGGCTGAGGTTATGGAAAGCCTCACTCCGGCCCAGCAAGTTATAAAGATC
This sequence comes from Thermosulfuriphilus sp., assembly GCF_054026695.1. NCBI lineage: Bacteria > Pseudomonadati > Thermodesulfobacteriota > Thermodesulfobacteria > Thermodesulfobacteriales > Thermodesulfobacteriaceae > Thermosulfuriphilus > Thermosulfuriphilus sp. The sequence continues at coordinate 37,014 of NZ_JBPMLP010000040.1, read as the reverse complement.
GTCCATGAAGAATTGATCAGGACCTTAGGGGAGGAGCTGTCCCCCTTGAATCTCTCTGGCCCTACTCCTTTAGCCATCCTGATGGTGGGGCTACAAGGCTCAGGTAAAACGACCACCGCTGCCAAGTTGGCCCGTTTTCTTAAGAAAAAGGGACGTAATCCCTATCTGGTAGCGGCCGATATCTATCGGCCGGCTGCCATCGAACAGCTAAAGACCTTGGGGCGTTCTCTGGATGTCCCGGTCTATGAACCCCAGGCTGGACAAAGCCCTCCAGAGATTGCCCGTTTGGCCATGGTCCAGGCTAAGGCCTTGGGGCGAGACATTGCCATTGTTGACACAGCTGGTCGGCTCCACATAGACGAGACCCTGATGGAGGAGCTCAAAGAGATTAAGGCCGCCATCTCCCCTTTAGAGATCCTCCTCGTGGCCGATGCCATGACCGGCCAGGATGCCGTTAACATGGCCAAGGCCTTTGATGAAGCCATAGGGATCACCGGAGTGATTCTCACCAAGATGGAAGGTGATGCCCGTGGAGGAGCGGCCCTTTCAATCCGAGCGGTAACGGGAAAACCCATCAAATTCCTGGGTACCGGAGAAAAACTTGAATCGCTAGAGATCTTTGCTCCTGACCGGATCGCTAATCGCATCCTGGGTATGGGAGACATACTTTCCCTCATTGAAAAGGCCCAAGAGACCATCGATCAGAAAAAGGCACTCGAGCTTCAGGAGAAGCTTCGCAAAGAGGCCTTTACCCTTGAAGATCTACGGGATCAGATCCGTCAGATAAAAAAAATGGGGCCCTTAAGCCAACTCCTTTCAATGATTCCCGGGATGAACAAACTCAAAAATCTTGACAACCTCGGAGTTGATGAAAAAGAGTTTGTCCGCATGGAGGCCATAATCAACTCCATGACCCCGGAGGAACGAAGGAATCCGCGCATCCTGAACGCTAGTCGTAAAAGGCGGATTGCCCGCGGCTCAGGAACCAGTGTTCAGGATGTCAATCGTCTGTTAAAGAGCTTCAATCAGATGCAGAAAATGCTTAAAAGAGTCAAGAAAAAGGGCCTGCGGGGGCTTCCTTTTGGCCCCGGAGCCTTTCCATTTTAAGAGATCTAAAGGAGGTGTCGTCTGATGGCCATCAGGATCAGACTCATGCGCATGGGGGCCAAGAAGCGTCCCTTTTACCGAGTGGTAGCCGCCAATTCTGAGGCCCCTCGAGATGGAAAGTTTTTTGAAATCTTGGGTTACTATGATCCCCTTAAGGATCCCTATGAATTCAAGGTTGATCCTGCCAAGGTCAAAAAATGGCTCGATTTAGGGGCTGAACCCACGGATACCGTCCGGAGTCTCCTGAAAAAGTCGGGAATTCTCAAGCAGATCAAAGAAATGGCTACCAATTAGCCAAATTTGTGCTTATATTTGGCTTCGTGGAGAACGACGACGGAGGTGATCTATGGGAAAGTTGAAGGAGCTCATTGAGCACATCGCCAAAGCCCTGGTGGACAAGCCAGAAGAGGTCCAGGTAAGCGAGATCGAAGGAGAGCAGACCTCGGTTATCGAACTCAAAGTGGCCAAAGAGGATCTGGGCAAGGTCATTGGCAAGCAGGGGCGAACAGCCCGAGCCATGAGGACCATCCTCAGCGCCGCCTCCACGAAGCTTAAGAAACGGGCCGTTCTTGAAATCATCGAGTAGCCTATGGGCAAAACAGGGCTCCTTCCCTTAGGGAGGATTGTCCGGGCCCATGGGCTAGGTGGTGAAGTCAAGGTATTGGCCTATGTAATCGACCAAGAAGATCTGCTCCAGCTGGAGCGTTTTTTCATCTGCCAAAACGGCAAATTGAAGGAACTCCTGGTCGAAAAGGGGAGGTTTGCCCCAGGGAGGCGGGGCCTCCTTTTGAAGTTTAAAGGCATAGAGGATCGAGAGGCAGCCGAGTCCTTAGTTGGAAAAGAAATCTTATATCCCCAAAGCGATCTACCCCCACCTGAAGAGGGAAAGTTCTACATCCACCAGCTCCTAGGCCTTGAGGTCTTTTTAGACACTGGAGAGAGGTTGGGGCTTCTTAAGGCTGTTTGGCCAATAGGTCCCTATGACCTTTATGTCGTAAGGACTGAAAAGGGTAAAGAGTATCTTATCCCGGCCATAAAAGAGATAGTCCTTGAGATCGATCTTACAGCCAAAAAGATGCGGATCAGCCCCCCTCCCGGACTCCTTGAGACTCAGGAGTAGCCCAAGATGCAATTTGATGTCCTGACCATCTTCCCCGAATATTTTCGATCTCCTCTTAAGGTGGGGCTTCTCGGCAAGGCCGTTGAAAAAGGACTAATTCAGATCAACTTAATAAATATCAGAGATTATGCCCGAGACAAACATCGCATGACCGATGATCGCCCCTTTGGGGGAGGAGAAGGCATGGTCATGAAGCCTGAACCCATTTTTTATGCCCTGGAGGCCCTTAAAAAGGCCCCTCCCCCGCCATACATCATCCTCCTTGGTCCTAGGGGCCGGCTTCTCAATCACCAAGTGGCCCTAGAACTGGCCGAGAAGAAAAGGCTTGTTCTTATCTGTGGTCGTTATGAAGGTGTTGATGAACGCATTAAGATTCACTGTGTCCACGAAGAACTATCTATCGGAGACTATGTTCTGTTTGGCGGAGAGGTAGCTGCTCTGGTAATCATTGAGGTTATAAGTCGTCTTGTCCCTGGGGTCCTCGGCCATCCGGACTCTGCCCGGAAGGACTCCTTCAGCGATGGACTCCTCAAGTATCCTCAATATACTAGACCCCGGGTCTTTAAAGGCTGGCCTGTCCCGGAGATCCTTGTCTCGGGGGATCATCAAGCCGTTACCCAGTACCGAAGGCAAGAAGCCCTTAGAGAGACTCTTAAATGGCGACCAGATCTTCTTAAAAAAGCCCCTCTTTCTCCTGAAGACCGTAAGATTCTCAAAAGACTAGGCTGGAGAGAAGAAGATGTCCCGGATACACCTAGCCCTTGTCCATCATCCGGTGATCAATCGTCAGGGTGAAACCATCACCTCATCAATTACCAATCTCGATATCCATGACATCTCCCGTGCGGCTCGGACCTATGGGGTTAGAAGCTTTTTTCTCATCACTCCGCTGTCTGACCAACAGGCCTTAGCCAAGGAGATTATTGATTACTGGACCCGAGGCCGTGGGGGTGAGGCGAATCCAGATCGCTGCCAAGCCCTTTCCCTTTGTCGGGTAGCAGGAAGCCTCCAGGAGGCCTTAGAGAAGATCAAACTTGAGGAGGCCGATCCCCCCCGAACGATCGCCACTGGAGCCAACCCCCCAAGGATTACCCTTACTTTTGAGGAAGCCCGGAGATTAAAGGATCCCCTTCTTGTTATTCTGGGAACGGCTTCTGGACTGGCTCCCATAGTCTTTAAACGGGCCGACTATATCCTCGAACCAATTTGTGGCCCCACAGACTACAATCATCTTTCAGTACGGACCGCCGCAGCCATTATCTTGGACCGTCTTTTGGGAAAACCTTGTCCCTAAGCCTCCTCCCTCCGCCGGCCAAGGCTAGAAGCCCAGTACCCAAAAGGACAAGGCTGGCTGGCTCGGGGATGGGATCCAGGGTGATGACCTCGCTGTCATCGCAACAGCAGTGTCCACCATGGCCACCACAACATTTATCACTACAGATTCCCTGAAACTTAAGCCCAATACCCTCACCGATAAAAAGAGCCCCTGGATCCTCACTGAACTTGACTACTAGCTCCGCCGGAGTCAAATAACGCCTTTGAGGGGGATCTGGATAATCAGGGTTTATCAGACCATATCTAATACCCCACCTTGTCTGGGCCAGAAAATCGAAACGCCATCCCCCACCTCCTGGCGGATGGCATCCCTGGGTATAATCGTAATCCCAGCCCCAGTATCCCTGACCGACCAAATCCTCCCCCTCGGCCCAGAGCTCCACCGAAGAGATATCAACCTCGTTTTCATACTGGAAGAAGATAGCAGTTATGGCCGCCGGCCCAGAATCCACCAGGGTTGTATTGTGAAGGATAATGTGAAGGCTGTAATCAGGATCCAGGTAGGCCTTGGCCCAGGCTGAGACATGATAGCCATCATCTGTCTGAGCGTGAAATTTGAGATGATAGGCTTCAAGCGGGCTTATGCTCAGGAGGAAAAGGAGCACTGTCCCCCCAAGAATTTTAAATATAGACCTCATCTCTATACCCCCAACCCCAACTTCCTTAAATAGGAAATGCAAAAATGGATCCAAAATTTACATAAAATTCTTCCTAGATTAGCGACAAAAAACAATTTTATCTAAATTGAATACCCAATTTTTAATGGAAAAAGTTTTCCCTCTGGGAAGGAATTTTTTTTTCAAACCCTTAGTAATCAAGAGAAGTTTATCTTGGGGGCTTTCTTTGGCCCTCTGACCTGTGTTAAGCCCTTTGGGGATGAAAGCCTTACGTTCAGTAGAGAATCAGACCCTTTTGGCCATTTTTTTGGGGCTCATTTTAGGCCACTGGCTCCCTGAAGTGGCCACATCTATCAAGTTGGTAGGAGATCTTTTCTTGAGACTCCTTAAGATGATTATCGCCCCTCTCATCTTTGCCTCGGTCTTTATCAGCCTCTCTGGCCTGGGATCGATCCGGAAGATAAAAGAAATAGGAGGCAAGACGACCGTTTATTATCTGGCTACAACCTCTCTTTCGGTAGCCACTGGTCTTATCCTGGTAAACATTGCTCGGCCTGGAGGGGAGATAAAATTCAATGGAGCAGGCGAGGTGGCCTTTCAGTCCTTTGGCCTGCGTGATCTCATCCTGGGAATTGTCCCGGCTAATCCGGTAAAGAGCCTTGCAGAGGGAGAGGTTCTACCGATCATCTTCTTTGCCTTGATCCTTGGATTGGCCACCCTGAGTCTGGAAAAGTCCAAACGCGAAAATCTGTTTTCTTTCTTTGAGGCCCTAAATGACGCCCTGATTGCCCTCATACGGGGCATAATTAGACTCACTCCCCTGGGAGTAATGGCGATTGTGGCCAACATTGTCGCCGAAAAGGGGCTGGCTCCCATATTCCACCTCTGGGAGTATGCCTTGACAGTGGCCGCCGGGCTCTGTATTCATGCTGGCCTCACCTTGGCCCTCCTGCTGGCTTTTTTAGGGAAGACAAACCCCTGGCAGTATTTCCTCTCTGTAAGGGAGGCCCTTTTGGTGGCCTTCTCTACGGCCTCAAGTTCGGCCACTCTGCCCATCTCCCTGGAAGTGGCCGAGGAGAAGGCCGGGGTCCCCAAGAAGGTGGCCGGCTTTGTCCTGCCCTTAGGGGCGACCATCAACATGGATGGCACCGCCCTCTATGAGGCTATAGCAGCCATGTTTATAGCCAACGCCTACCAGATAGATCTCAGTTTTTCCCAACAGGTCATCATCTTCCTTACAGCCACTTTGGCTTCAATTGGGGCTGCTGGCATTCCCAGTGCGGGGCTGGTCACCATGACCATGGTCCTCCAGGCCGTGGGGCTTCCGCTTGAGGGAATAGGGCTCATATTGGCAGTGGACCGTTTTCTGGATATGCTCCGCACGGCTATCAACGTCTGGGGAGATCTTATCGGAGCCCGGATAATCAGCCGATTGGCAGATTCCTGAAGACTATCCGGGCCAGAGAAGATCAAAAAGGATGGCCAAGATTGTAGAGGCAAAGATGACAAAGTAGTTCCACTTCTCCTTGGTGATCACGGTGCTATAGACCAGATAGCGAACAGCCTGACAGTCTTCAGGAGAAAGACAACAGCCATTTTTGAGCTTCTCAAGGATTCCCCTCTCGATTACCACCTTCTGCCTTCGCTGGCTGATGATGTAGCGATACAAGAAAAATAATGAATTCCCGCAGACAGCCACATACCAGAGTGGTCTGATCCAGGCTGGATCAAGGTGTTTGGCCACAATGATCAGGCGATAAGACACCGAGGCCGTAATGCCGATGGCAAAGGCCGCCCACGGAACCCAACGCGGAAAGGGTCGGGGAATGGCATGTTTGGGGCCCATAAGGCCTATCTACTGGTCTGTTTTATTAGATCAAAGATGGCTTCAGCTGCTGCCAGAGGACCATCCTGCTCATAGCCATCGATGGCTAGCCTGGTCCTCACCTGTCCCACTCGAATGCCTCTTTTGAACATGGCCTCAAAGAACCGTTTAGCCAAGGCTTCATGAATGGGCTTTCGCTGAGGAGCCCCAAAGGGATTAGCAAAATAGGAGTGAACCAGCCCCTTTTCATCGGTAGTGCCCTTGGCCATCCGGGCCCCGGAGCGAAAAACCCCTAGGGCTTCTTCCGGACCAGGAAAGAATTCAATGATCGGCCGCTCCCGATCCACCTGTTCATAGTTATTAGCATAAAGGAAGATATCAACTGGATGCCCCATCACCACCTGATGATAATAAGCTACGGGAATAACGATTCGGGCATTGGTAAGGTGAGGGTTCATAAATATACTCCGGTCTATCTCAGAGAAGGCATATCCTGGAGAAAGATCATCTAGCCGCAAAAAGGCCCCCACTTCTGTACCATAGCAGAGAACATCATCTCCCGTATCATCCAGAGAGCCCATGTCATCAAAGATGATGATCATTTCGCTAAGATGATCCTCAGCTAAAACGCGGAAGGCCTCAAGGGTTTCACTCTTTCCGGCACCAGAGTCGCCAACAATGATCAGATTGGCTGCGGAACCATCCTTGAGCTCAATGTGAACCCCGGCCCCGTGAAGAGGAAGACAGCCACGTTTGATCATAATCAGGTTATGGAGGGTAAGGGTAGTCTTCTTAAGGTAGCCAAAGTAGTCAGCAGCCTCACTTCCGACAACATAACCAACAACGAAATCACTTTCTTTATCTTCATAGAAGAAAGAGATACCCTCCTGGCCCACTGGGGGGCCTCCGAAGACCAACACCGCATCTGGACGCTGGCCAGAGATATCACTGCGATCGGCCAGCTCAAAAAGATTAGAAAGAGAAAAACCCAAGGAGGCAAAATCTCGATGAAAAAAAATAAAAATGGTCAGCCGTCCAACCTTGGCTGGATAGCAGAACCACTCCTCAGAGGAGAGCTTAAGGCCTTTTAAGGGATTTTCAAAAAGTTCAATAAAGGCTCCCCGACGTTTGTTTTGACGGGGATAAAAGATTATTGGTGGTTCAAAAAGTACGTAGCGGATGAAGGGAACTTCAGAAAGTCCCTGATATTCCTTCCCGGGAATGTCCCAATCAATCCTCTCGGTGAGGACTCCAAGATTGGTAGCTGCTGGCAACTGCCTATAGACCCTGATGGACTCTCCGGTAAGATTGGTAATCACCGTCCGGTAGAGCCTGAGAATGAGCATCTTCAACTCTTCGTTAATGGTAACAAACTGGGAATGATAGAGGTCTGCTTGAGGGGCCTTAGTTCCACTAGGGGCCGGAAGGACCAAATAACGTTCAAAGTGTCGCCAGTAATCATAAAGGCCCTCAACAAATTCCCTCAGCAGGCAGCGCCTCTCTAAGGCTGAGGCAAAGGCTGGGCTCAGATTGACGAGTTCTTCCGCCCGGTTAGTACTCAACATCCTCAAAAGCGTTAGTATCTTTTCCAGAAGGCCGTTCTCGTCACCATCTGCCCCCAGGGCCAAGGAAAGTTCCTCATATCGTTTGGGCGTCCGGGATTTGAGGCGACGAAGATAACGGCAGACAATATCCTCAAAGAGGACGCTACGGAGAAGTTTCTCCAGGGTGTCGCAGTAAAGAAGGGCCGTGTTTATCAGGATCCGGTTCTTTACAATGGCATAAGGTCTTTTCATGGAGGCTGAAATTATCCTGGCCGGGCCAAAAGTCAAGTTAGAGTTTAAACTCCTTGTCCTTTTTCTCCCACCTCGGCCCGTATCCGGGGAAGGCACTGGGGGTATTTGTCTCTGATGAAGGCAATAAGCCCTTCTCGGACCTCACAGCGCAGATCCCAGGCCGAAGACGAATCCGCAGCACTCATAAGGGCCCTAAGTTCTATGGTCTTCTCGGTGGCCTCTGTTACCTGAAGCCCCCAGACCTTGCCATCCCAAAGGGGGGAGCTTTTAAGGATCCGATAAAGCGCCTCTCGCACTGGCCCTATCGGCAGGCTGTAGTCGGCATAGATATAAACGGTGGCGAGAATATCGGCCGAAACCCGAGTCCAGTTCTCAAAGGGACGTTCGAGAAAATAACTTATGGGAACAATCAGCCTTCGTAAGTCCCAAATTCTGACGACAACATAAGTAAGGGTTATCTCCTCAACCCGCCCCCACTCGCCTTCAACGATGACCACATCATCAATCCGAATAGGTTGGGTAATGGCCAATTGAAAACCGGCAATTAGGCTGGCCAGAGTCTTCTGGGCAGCCATGCCTAAAACAAGTCCGACTAGACCAGCCGAGGCCAGAAGACTTATCCCAATCTGACGGATACGAGGAAAGGTAAGAAGGGCCAGAGAAAAGGCCAAAAATATGGAAAGAACGATGACAATTCGTTTAATCACCCTTACCTGGGTGTAGATCTTCCGGGCCAAAAGATTATCCCGAACCCCTAGTGGATAGCGAATAAGGATCAAATCTTCCAAAAACAGGGCCCCTTCAATCAAAAACCAGGCCAGAGAAGCAATGAGGAGAAGGATCAGACCGTGTCGGACCTCAGAGACACGTCCTTGAGGAAAGGGAATAAAGGCTAAGGCGAGAAAAAGAACCATAATGAGCAAAAGTAGACGGGAGGGTCTCTTAAGATGTCTGAGTAGAAGGTCATCAAGGGGGCTTTCGGTCTTCTGACTGATCCTTTCCAGGAGGGCAAAGATAATCCTATGAACCAGGAGGGCCAAGACAACGGAGAAGAGCAAAAGAGCGCCCCCATAGAGACCAGAACGAACTAATTCTTTCATCCTAACAGACCCCTTATGAAGTTATCCTGCCTATAGGCTTTTTCGATAATCTTTTTAAATAAAGCCCCTGTCAATGGCAAAAGATCCACACCAAGTGGATCATTCCCTCCCCAAAATCCCTCCAAAGGGCTTCTTGACACCTTTTGGAGGCTTTGATATTTTCAAGCCTTACCTAAAGGCGCGTAGCTCAGCGGGAGAGCGCTGCCTTGACGCGGCAGAGGTCGGCGGTTCGAAACCGCCCGCGCCTACCATCTAAGAAACGTCAGGGCCTTGTGGAGCTACCTCCACAAGGTCTTTTAGTTTTGGCCTTGAGGCAAAAGGGGCTTCCTGCTAAAAGGAGGCCCCAGAATTGCCCCCTTCCACCTCCTGCCTTGATTCGGGCCCGGGGGAATCTGGTCCAAACTCTGGAAGGGTCGGGAGAGTGGGGCGCATAACTTGGTTAAGTAATGATCGAAATCTCTTTGCCCACCGGAGAAAAGATAGAGGCTGAGCCCGGGATAACTGCCCACCAAGCCTTAAAAAGGCTTCTCAAGGAGGACCGGCTTCTGGTGGCCGCCAGAATAAATGGCCGATTGGTTGATCTTTCTTCGGTCCTCAAGGATTCGGGGGTCATCGAACCTGTTTTTGCCGATGATCCTTTAGGCCTAGAAATTCTGCGCCATTCTTGTGCCCATGTGATGGCCCAGGCCGTAAAAGAGCTTTTTCCCGAGGCCAAGGTAGCCATTGGGCCGGCTACTGAGCAGGGTTTTTACTACGATTTTGACTACGAGCGAGCCTTTACCCCAGAAGACCTTAAAGCCATTGAAGCCCGGATGAAAAAGATTATTAAAAAACGCCATCCTTTCATCCGGGAAGAGATGTCCCGAGAAGAGGCCATTGATTTCTTTGAAAAGCAAGGAGAGACTTACAAAGTCGAGATCCTTAAGGAACTTCTTGAAGAAAGGGTTTCGGTCTATCGTCAGGGAGATTTTGTTGATCTTTGCCGGGGACCGCATCTTCCCCATACCGGTCTGATCAAGGCCTTTAAACTTCTCTCCTGTGCTGGAGCCTATTGGCGTGGGGATGAACGCAATAAGATGCTCTGGCGCATCTATGGAACGGCCTTTTTCCACAAGGATGATCTCAAAAAATATCTAAACTGGCTAGAAGAAGCCAAAAGAAGGGATCATCGTCGTCTAGGGAAAGATCTGGATCTCTTCTCCATCCAAGAAGAGGTGGGGGCGGGGCTTATCCTCTGGCATCCCAAAGGGGCCTTAGTGCGCAAAATTATTGAGGACTTCTGGCGTGATGAGCATCTCCGCCATGGTTACTCCTTTCTTATCACTCCCCACATTGCCCGACGTGATCTCTGGAGAGTTTCCGGTCATCTGAACTTTTATGCTGAGAACATGTTTGCCCCAATGAAGATTGACGAGGTCGAGTACCAACTAAAACCTATGAACTGCCCCTTTCACATCCTTGTCTATAAAAGCCGGCGCCGCAGTTATCGAGAGCTTCCCCTTCGTTGGTGTGAGTTGGGAACGGTTTATCGCTATGAAAGAAGTGGGGTCCTCCACGGTCTTATGCGGGTACGGGGATTCACCCAAGACGATGCCCACATCTTCTGCCGCCCTGATCAGTTGGGTTCAGAGATCTTTGCCCTTCTTGATTTTACCGTCCATATGCTCTCGGTCTTTGGCTTTGACCGCTACGATATCTACCTTTCTACCCGTCCAGAGAAGTTTGTGGGTACGGAAGAAAATTGGGAACGAGCCACCGAGGCCCTGAAGGGGGCTCTGGAGGCCAAAGGACTGCCTTATGAGATAGACCCTGGTGAGGGCGTCTTCTACGGACCTAAGATAGACATCAAAATAAAAGACGTTCTTGACCGTTCTTGGCAGTGTTCCACCATCCAGGTGGATTTTAATCTCCCTGAGAGATTCGACATCTCTTATATGGCCGAAGATGGCCGGCTTCATCGTCCGATCATGATCCACCGGGCCCTTCTGGGCTCTTTGGAACGCTTCTTCGGCGTTCTTCTGGAACACTATGCTGGGGCCTTCCCCCTTTGGTTGGCCCCGGTCCAGGCGGTGGTAATAACTGTGGCCGATCGCCACATCCCTTATGCCGAGTCCATCTGGGTTAAACTTAGTGCTTCTGGTCTTCGTGTAGAAAAAGACTTCCGAAATGAGACATTGCGGTATAAAATCCGCGAGGCCCAGGTGCAAAAGATCCCCTATATGGTGATAATTGGTGACCGAGAGGTTGAAGAGAGTTCGGTCAGTATACGCACCCGGGGCGGAGAACAGTTTTCGGCCTTAAGTGTAGAGAGCTTTATAGATCGTTTAAAAGAAGAGATAGCCGCCAAAAAGGCTATCTGAAAGAACAAAGGAAGGGGCGGTGGCAGGAGACGCTAAACGTTATCGGATCAACCAACAGATCAGAGCCAGGGAAGTCCGGCTAATTGGGGCCGACGGTAAACAAATAGGGATCGTTCCCCTATCCCAAGCCTTAGAGATTGCTCAAGAGCACGACCTGGACCTGGTAGAGATTGCTCCCCAGGCCCAACCTCCTGTATGCCGGATAATGGATTATGGTAAGTTTTTGTACCAGCAAAATAAAAAGGCCCAGGAGGCTAAAAAGAAGCAATCCACCATCCAAGTAAAAGAGATAAAGGTCCGCCCTAAAACCGATGAACACGATCTGGCGGTAAAGATTAAGCATATTCGTCGGTTCTTGGAGGAGAAAAACAAAGTCAAGGTGAGGCTCTGGTTCAGAGGGCGAGAAATCGTCCATATCGATCGAGGCCGAGAGGTATTGAATCGAATTGTCGAGGCGGTTTCGGATATCGGCCGCATTGAGCAGACCCCCAAGATGGAGGGGCGGCAGATGATCATGATCCTTGGTCCAATAAAAGAGCAAAAGGGGTGATTTCATGGCCAAGAACAAAATTAAAACCAAACGGGCCGCGGCCAAGCGCTTTAAGGTTTCTGGAAGCGGCAAGATAATCCACTTTAGGGCAGGCAAGAGCCACCTTCTTCGCAAAAAAAACCGCAAGCGCAAAAGGCGCCTTCTTAAAGACACCGTCGTGGACAAAAGTCATGAGAAATCCCTTCGGGTTCTTATTCCCTATAAATTCTAGCGAGGTGATAAGAGATGCCACGGACCAAAGGTGGTTATAAGACCAGGAGAAGACACAAAAAGATTCTCAAACTGGCCAAAGGTTATTGGGGGAACAGGAGTCGGAACTTCCGTCGGGCCAAAGAGACTGTGGAACGAGCCATGGCCTATGCCTATCGGGACCGACGGCAACGTAAAAGACAGTTCCGAAGGCTCTGGCAGATAAGGATCGGGGCGGCAGCCAGGCTCAATGGACTCTCTTACAGCAAATTTATGGGCGGGCTCCGGAAGGCTGGAGTGGAGATAGACCGCAAGATGTTAGCCCAGCTGGCGGTAACTGATCCTGAGGTCTTCAGCCGGCTGGTATCAGTAGCCTCAGCTCATCTGAAATAAGCTTGTCCTATGGACGAAGAAAGGCTTAAAAGCCTACGGGCTGAGGCCTTAAGGGAACTCTCTGAGGCCCCGGATTCCAAAGCTGTTGAGGCCATAAAAGTCAAATATCTGGGCCGCAAAGGGCTCCTTACCCAAATACTCAAGGCCGTAAAGGATCTTCCGGTCGAGCTTCGTCCAACAGTGGGCCGGCTGGCCAATAAGACCAAAAGGGAGCTCGAGGCCAGTATAAAACAGCGCCTGACTCAACTTAAAGAGATTGAGGCCTCTCAGGTACCTGGGCTTGATCTCACTCTACCAGGGCGTCCCTATCCTTTGGGGCATCTCCACCCTATCACCCAGGTCATGGAAGAGATCTGCGATATCTTTGTCCGGATGGGATTTACCATCGAGAGAGGACCAGAAGTAGAACTAGACTACTACAATTTTGAAGCCCTAAATATTCCCAAGGACCATCCGGCCCGGGATATGCAGGCCACTTTTTATATCTCCGAAAATGTCCTCCTTAGGACCCATACTTCTCCCATCCAGATCCGGGCTATGGAAAAAAGACGTCCCCCTTTGAGGATTATCGCCCCTGGGAAGGTCTATCGCTGTGATTCCGACGTTACCCATACGCCTATGTTCCACCAAGTAGAAGGGCTTATGGTGGATCGGGACGTCTCTTTTGCAGATCTTAAGGGTGTTCTGACCCATTTTATACACCAGATCTTTGGACCCCAGACAGCTGTTCGCTTCCGCCCCAGTTTTTTCCCCTTTACCGAACCATCGGCAGAAATTGACATCCAGTGTGTCATGTGTGGAGGCGATGGCTGTCGGGTCTGCGGTCAGACAGGATGGCTAGAAGTCTTGGGAGCAGGTATGGTCCATCCCAATGTCTTTGCCAGTGTAGGTTATGATACCGAAGAGTGGACTGGCTTTGCCTTTGGTCTGGGGGTGGAAAGGATCACCATGCTCAAGTATGGCATTGATGATATCCGGCTCTTTTTCGAAAACAACTGGCGTTTTCTGGAGCAGTTTTAGGTCATGTTGGTACCCTATTCTTGGCTTAAAGAGTTCGTCAATATAGATGCCTCTGCAGAGGAGATCGCCGAGGCCCTGACCATGGCCGGTCTTGAGGTCGAGGGAATTGAAGAGGTCTATGATTATCTAGAAAAGATCATCGTCGGCGAGATACTCGAAGTCTTCCCTCATCCGAAGGCTGAATCTCTTTCAGTCTGTCTGGTCCATGGAGGGGAGAAGACCTACCGGGTAGTCTGCGGGGCCCCTAATGTGGCCAGAGGTCTTAAGGCTCCATTGGCCCTCCCGGGAGCTATCCTCTTCAATGGTGAGGAGGTTGTTCCGACCACCATCAGGGGAGAGCCCTCTGAGGCCATCCTTTGTTCGGCTGCCGAAATCGGCCTGGAAGAGGAAAGGGATCGTCTCATGTCCTTGTCTGAAGATTTAGCCCCTGGTCTCTCGCTCAAGGAGGCCTTAGGGCTTAGTGACCCCGTCTTTGAGATTGGCATTACTCCCAACCGGGGAGACTGCCTTTCCATCTTAGGGGTAGCCCGAGAGATAGCGGCCATCTTCGACTCTCCCCTAACGCTTCCTCCCCTCCCTGAGCCCCCTTTAGGCTCAGAGATCAACAATCTTGTGGAGATAACCATCGAGGAACCAGGGCTCTGTTATCGCTATGCTGCCAGGATCCTCAAGGGGGTAAAGATTGGTCCTTCACCCCTTTGGCTCCAACGAAGGCTTAAGGCCGTAGGAATACGGCCTATAAATAATATTGTTGACGTCACCAACTATGTTCTCTTTGAGATTGGGCAACCTCTCCATGCCTTTGATCTTCGATATCTTGAAGGCTCCAAGGTCGTCGTCCGTCGGGCCCGACCGACGGAGGTTATCGTAACCCTGGACGGGATCGAGAGACGTCTTGATGAAGAGACTCTGGTCATCGCCGATGCCAGACGGCCGGTAGCCATTGCTGGGATTATGGGAGGGGCTGAGAGCGAGATTACGGAAGAGACCAGGGATGTTCTTATCGAAAGCGCCTGTTTTAACCCTACCAGCATCCGTCGGACCTCACAGAAGCTCAAGCTCTCCAGCGAATCATCCTATCGGTTCGAACGGGGAACAGATCCCGAAGGGGTTATCCTGGGGCTTGAAAGGGCAGCCGCCCTTATGGGTGAGCTGGCTAAAGGAGAGATTGTCTCCGGAAGAATCGACGTTTATCCCCGACCAGTAGAGAAAAAGGCCATTCCCTTAAAGGCTAAAGAGATCCGGCGCCTTCTAGGAGAAGATATTGATCTGGAGCTGGCTGACGGGATTCTCAGGCGTCTTCAGATGGAAGTCCGCCGAGAAGGAGAGATCCTTTGGGTCAAACCGCCAAGTTTCAGGAACGATCTCTCCTTTGAGGCCGACTTGGTAGAAGAGGTAGCCAGACTCTACGGTTACGGCCTCATCCCTACGACTCTACCCAAGGCCTCTCTTGAGGTCGAGGCTCCAGAACGGTCCTGGCGTCTTCTCCAAAAGCTTCGGCAAATACTTACGGGTCTAGGTCTTTCAGAGATCATCTCTTACAGCTTCATAGCGATGCGCTGGCCTGATCTCTTACGACTCCCCCCAGATGATCCCCGTCGGCAGGTAGTCCGCATCTTAAATCCTCTTTCTGAAGACCAGGCCATCATGCGGCCGAGCCTTATCCCCGGACTTCTGGAGACTGCTCAAAGAAATATCTTTCGAGGCAACTCCAATCTTAAGCTTTTTGAGATCGGGAAAGTCTTTATAGATGTAGGGCAGGATCTCCCCCAAGAACGACTGATGATCGCCGGTCTCATCACTGGTATCTCCAGACCTGAATCTTGTCACGAACAGCCTAGAATGCTGGACTTTTTTGACCTCAAGGGTCTTGTCGAAGCCTTGACCAAGGCCTTGAGAATTGAAGTCGAATTTCGGCCTCACTCCTCTGAGCCATATCTTCGGACTGGGATCTCCTTGGAGATGATCTGTAAGGAGAGGGGTTGGGGGCACCTAGGTGAAATATCTCCGGCCCTTCGTGAGGATCTGGACCTTAAAGATCCTCTTTATGTCTTTGAGATCTCGTTTGAAGACCTATTAGACCTCTGGGACGAAGGACGACATTTCCGTCCTCTGCCCCGTTATCCAGCTACGAGCAGGGATATTGCTATCGTCATCTCCGAAACCATTCCGGCCGCAGACATACTTCGTTTTGTCCAGGGGCAGGAGATTCCTTATCTGGAAGAGGTCTTTATATTTGATGTCTATCAAGGGAAAAATATTCCTCAGGGGTATCGTTCATTAGGTCTTAGGTTTATCTATCGGGCTCCGGACCGGACGTTGACCGATGAAGAGGTAAATTCCATTCAGGAAGAACTTACCCAAAAGATCCTTAAGGAATTCAAGGCCCGAATAAGATGAAGAATAAAACCGTGACCAAAAAGGAACTGGCCCAGCATCTTCATAACACCCTTGGTTTTTCAGTCCGTAGCATGACTAGGGTAGTAGATGAGATCTTCGAACTCATCAAGGAGGCCCTCATCATCGGAGAACCGGTTAAGATTGTTCGTTTTGGTACCTTTGAACCTTATGAACGCCGGGGGCGACGGGGAGTCTCTCCCCGAAGTGGAGAGACTATCGAGATACCAGATCAAAAAACAGTAGTTTTTCGGCCGAGCCCTACCCTGCGTAAAAACCTCAATGCCCGCTAATGACAAAGAAATCAAGATCCCGGATAAAGCCTACTTTCGCATCGGTGAGGTGGCCGAGATCACCGGGATCGAACCCCACGTCTTAAGATATTGGGAGAAGGAATTCCGTCAGATTCGTCCTCAACGAGTGGCTGGCCAGAGGCTTTATCGCCAAAAGGATGTCCACCTCATCTTCAGGATAAAAAAGCTCCTCTACGAAGAGGGTTTCACCATCTCTGGGGCCCGTAGAAAGCTTACCGAAGAGAAAAAATCTCCCCCTAAGGATCTGATTAGAGAAATCAGACTGGAGCTCCTGGAGCTCAAAAGACTCCTTGATAAGGACTGATGTTTGCTAAACGACAAGAGAGAATAAGGATTGAAAAACTTGTCTATGGTGGCGACGGTCTGGGACGACTCTCCGATGGTCGAATAATCTTCATTCCCGACAGCCTCCCGGGCGAAGAGATCGAGACCGAGATCTATCGCCTGGAAGGAGACTACGCCCTGGGAAGACCCAAGACTGTTATCAAGGCCTCTTCCTGGCGCATCTCTCCTCAATGTGAGTATATCCCCCATTGTGGAGGGTGCCAGTGGCAACACATCTCCTATGAGGCCCAACTTGAGCTCAAGGAAAAGATCCTTAAGGAGACCCTGGAAAGAATCGCCCATCTTCCTCGAGAAAAGGTCCGCCAGATTATCCCCTCCCCTCACACCCTCTCCTATCGCCACAAACTCCAGTTCCACGTCCAGCCAGAGACCGGGGCCCTTGGTTTTCTAAAGAGGCGCTCCCATCAACTGGTACCAGTTAGAAGGTGTCTGCTGGCCAGAGAAGAAATCAACCAGGTCCTTGAGGCTTTGAGAGCCTCTGCCGCCTGGTTGCGAATAGCCCAGGTGGCCAGGAGGGTTGACCTAGCCGTCAGCCCAGCTGAAGGCCAAGTCGTCTTTCTGGCTTGGCTAAAACTCAGACCTAGTCAAGAGACCATTGAGGAGTTATTGGGCGAGGTTCCGAAGCTGAAGGCCTTCTTTTATTGGCTAAGGGGTCCCCTTCCCGAAGGCCCTTTCCCCCAAGGAGCCTCTTATCGAGGCCGAAGGCTCTTCCCCGTCCCGGGCAAGACCTTGGGCCTGACCAAAGACTACGCCTTTGTGGCGGCACCAAAGGTGTTCACTCAGGCCAACTGGCCGGTCAATCTCAAACTGATCAGCTACGTCATGGATCTGGTCCAGAGCGAAAGTGTCCTTGATCTTCACTGCGGCATGGGCAATTTTATCATCCCGCTGGCCACTAAAGTTAAACGAGCCATGGGGGTTGATCTTGACGATCGGGCCATTGCCGATGCCCTGGATAACCGTCAGCTGTGGGGGCTGGAAAGAATTCGCCTTGAGAGACTCTCGGCAGCTGAGTGTCTTTGGCAGTTGACTAAAGAGACCGAACGGTTTGAAACCGTGGTCCTCGATCCGCCTAGGTCAGGCTGCAAAGAGGTTGTCCGCTTCCTACCAGATGTAGCCCCCGAAGAGATTATCTACGTCTCCTGTGATCCTCCGACCCTAGCCCGGGATCTCAAACTTCTTAAAGAGATCGGCTATATAGTCGACCATGTTCAGCCCTTCGACATGTTCCCTCAGACGTTTCATTTAGAGACCGTGACCGTCCTGAAGAAAAAGAAGGCGTAGTTTCTCAAGATAGGTCCCCAGACCTGAGAGTGCGGAGTCCCTCTTTGAGTTCTTTACCACATCGAAACAGGGGGACCTTTTTAGCCTCTACCTGAATGGCCTCGCCGGTCTTGGGATTGCGGCCTCGGTAGCCGGACCGCTGCCTGACCCTTAAGGAGCCAAATCCCCTTATTTCCAGCCCCTCGCCTCTCTCCAAGGCCTTCGCAATGGTCTCTAGGATAACCTCAACTGCCTCCCGGACCTCTCTACGGGGGATACCGGACCTTTCGGACAGTTTGGAAATGAGATCAGACTTGTTCATCTTCTTCTATTAGACCAAAAAGGGCAGGGGGTTACCCTGCCCTTTTGAATCTTAAGGACTACTTCATTTCCTCAAAGTCGGCATCGATGACCTCATCTCCACCGGCCTTTCCGGCACCAGAGCCTCCTGAGGGAGCCTCTCCGGCCTGGGAGCTCCCCCCGGCGGCACCTTCCTGGGCCGTCTTCTGATAGATCATCTCTGCCAAGCGGTGACTACTTCTGGTGAGGGCCTCAGTG
The DNA here is from genome assembly GCF_054026695.1 of Thermosulfuriphilus sp. NCBI lineage: Bacteria > Pseudomonadati > Thermodesulfobacteriota > Thermodesulfobacteria > Thermodesulfobacteriales > Thermodesulfobacteriaceae > Thermosulfuriphilus > Thermosulfuriphilus sp. The sequence continues at coordinate 18,725 of NZ_JBPMLP010000040.1, read as the reverse complement.
GCCCGACGAATAGCCGCCGGATCATTGCCCTCCATGGCCTGACGCAACTCTTTGATCTTTTCCTCAATCTCCTGACGCAGGCCCGGATCGACCTTATCTCCCAACTCGTTGAGGGATTTCTCTGTAGAATAGATCAAAGTGTCGGCCTGGTTGCGAGCCTCAATAAGTTCCCGCTTCCTCCGGTCCTCCTCGGCATGGGCTTCGGCCTCTTTGACCATGCGTTCAATCTCCTCCTCCGTAAGGCCAGAAGAAGGCCGAATAACGATGGACTGTTCCTTGCCTGTAGCGAGATCCTTGGCTGTAACGTGAAGGATACCGTCGGCATCAATATCAAAGGTGACCTCGATTTGGGGCACGCCCCGGGGGGCTGGAGGAATGCCCACCAAATCAAAACGCCCGATACTCTTGTTGTCTGCCGCCATAGGACGCTCACCCTGGAGCACGTGGACAGTCACCGAGGTCTGGTTGTCGGCAGCAGTGGTAAAGATCTGGCTTTTTCTGGTGGGGATAGTCGTGCCCCGAGGAATGATAACCGTAAAGACCCCTCCTAGGGTCTCAATCCCCAAAGAAAGGGGAGTCACGTCGAGAAGGAGGACATCTTTGACCTCCCCTTTAAGCACCCCAGCCTGAATGGCCGCTCCCATGGCCACAACCTCATCTGGATTAACCCCTTTGGCCGGCTCTTTGCCAAAGATCTCTTTGACCTTCTGCTGGACTCGGGGCATCCTGGTCATGCCCCCGACCAAGATAACCTCGTCGATATCTTGAGCCGTAAGGCCAGCATCACTCAGGGCCTGCCGACAAGGAGGCTCAAGCTTGGCAATAAGGTCTTCCACCAAACTCTCCAGCTTGGCCCTGGTGATCTTCATCACCAGGTGTTTGGGACCACTGGCATCAGCGGTAATAAAGGGGAGGTTGACCTCGGTTTCCATGGCTGTAGAGAGCTCTATTTTGGCCTTCTCAGCCGCCTCCTTTAGCCTCTGAAGGGCCATCCGATCCTGGCGGAGATCAATGCCATGTTCTTTCTGGAATTCATCAGCAATGTAGTCCACCAGACGCATATCGAAATCTTCACCACCAAGGAAAGTATCTCCAGCGGTAGATTTAACCTCAAAGACTCCTTCGCCTATCTCCAGGATGGAGATATCAAAGGTGCCACCACCCAGATCAAAAACAGCAATACGTCCTTCTTTCTTCTTATCTAGTCCGTAGGCCAGACAGGCCGCAGTCGGCTCGTTAATGATCCTCAAGACATTAATGCCGGCAATTCGACCAGCGTCTTTGGTAGCTTGGCGCTGGGAGTCATCAAAATAGGCAGGTACGGTGATAACCGCCTCTTTGAGCTCTTGGCCCACGTAGTCTTCTGCAGTCTGCTTCATCTTCCTGAGAACCATGGCCGAGATCTCCGGAGGGCTATAACGCTTGCCTCGGACCTCGACATGGGCATCCCCATTGGGAGCTTCAACTATTTTATAGGGCACCCGCTTCATCCACTCTTGGACCATGGGATCATTAAACTTGCGCCCCATCAGACGCTTGATGCCAAAAATGGTGTTCTCCGGATTGGTAATGGCCTGACGTTTGGCCAGAAGGCCCACCAGGATCTCACCACTGTCAGTAAAAGCCACCACCGAAGGGGTGGTCCTCTGGCCTTCCTGATTGACTATAACCTTGGGCTCTCCTCCCTCCATTATGGCCACACAGGAGTTGGTCGTCCCTAGGTCTATCCCGATGGCCTTATTGAGATCTTTCTTTTCTGCCATTTTTCCTTCCTCCTGATATTAAAATTCTTGTTATTTTCGATCCGAATCCTTATTTTTGGGCTTTTTGGCTACCACCACTAAAGCCGGCCGCAAGACCCGTTCATGTAAACGATAACCCTTCTGAAGCCCCCTGACCACCGAGCCCTCTTCGTGTTCGTGGGTCTCTTCAACCATAAGGGCCTCGTGGATCTCCGGGTTAAATGTCTCACCCACGGCGGCCTCAAACTGGGTGAGACCAAATTTCTCCAGAGTCTTCAAAAAGCCTTTAAGGGTTAGCTCAATACCTTGAACGAGGCTGTCAATATCGGCCTGCTTGCCCGCGTGCTCAAGGGCCCTCTCCAGATTGTCTACAAAGGGTAAAAGCTCGCGGACAAAACCTTCCAGGGCGTATTTGGCATATTCTTCCTTTTCGCGCCGAACCTGCTTTTTGAAATTCTCCAGCTCTGCCGCCAGACGGAGCATCTGATCGTAGTATCTTTTGGCCTCAAGCTTGGCCGCTTGAAGCTCCTCTTCAAAACCTTCCTCCTGAGGAGCAGAAGGGGCCTCGGCCCCGGAAGCCTCTTGTTGGGGTTCTTTCTCCTGGAATTGATCCTTTTTAACCTCACTCATAGCTGGTGGTCCTTTCCGATATAGTTGATGAACCTTTCCCATTTTTGGCCGTTAAATTCGACCTTTAGGCCTCCTTTAAAGGCTCTTTTTTTTAAGCCGGCAAAAAAGTTAAGACTAGAGGGCTAACTTGTCCAGAAGGCGGCTTAGAACCTTGGCCGTGTATTCGACCAAGGGGACCACCCGGGCATAGTCCATACGCATAGGTCCCAGAATGCCCAAAGATCCCACCGGGTGATCGCTCTTAAGGTAAGGAGAGACGATCAGACCGATGTCCTTAAGATCGCCAAGGCTACTTTCAGAGCCGATAAAGATCTGGACCCCCTTGGCGGTAAAGCACTTATCCAAGATCTCAATGAGGACGGTCTTCTCCTCTAGGGCCTTAAGCACCGCCCGCAGCTTTTCCATCCTTTTAAACTCTGGATGTTCTAGGAGCCTGGTGCTACCCTCAACAATGAGCTCCTCAGCGGCCTTGAGCGAGACCAAACCCTCATAGAGACCCTCAAAAAGCCTCTTCTCTTCTTCCATCTCCCGGAGGATTTCATCCCTAGCCTCAAGGAGAGATAGGCGTTCTAATTTTTCGTTTAGATATCGGGCAAAACGGTCCAGGGCCTCCTGAGAGACGTCACCGTTTAGCTCGACGAGACGGTTCTGAACCTGACCAGTCTCCCCTACACAGATAACGAGCACCGTGCCTTCTTTTAGACGGACAAATTCCACATGGCGGAGATTCTCAAGACCCATCCGCGGAGAGAGCACCACCGCCGTATGACCGGAGAGTTCTGAAAGAAGCCGGCTGGCCCCTTTCAGAAGGGCCGTGATGTCCTCAATGGGCTGGCTGGAGAGGGTCTCCTCAATAGTCTCGGCCTCCTCCGAGCTGAGACGCCTAAATTTAAGAATAAAACGAATATAGTACCGAAACCCGGCCTCAGTGGGCACCCGGCCCGCCGAGGTATAGGGCTGATAAAGGAGCCCCAGTTCCTCTAAATCAGCCATTATATTGCGCACAGTAGCCGGTGAACAACCAATCTCTGGCCTTTTGGCCACCAGACGCGACCCAACAGGCTCGGCTGTCTGGACATAAGTCTCCACTACTGCTGACAGGATCTTATGAGCCCTTTCTGATATCTGGACTGTTATGGTCTCCATCATCAGTAAATTTACTAATGGCCCTCTGGGGACCTGTCAATGGAAGGGGTAAAGAGAGAAAGTTGCCGGGGACCACTCTCGCCGAGCACCGGCCAAGGATTACAGGATTCAAAGGGAAGATCAGGATTTTTACAGCCGCATACCCTGACCTTTATTCCGTAAAGACGCCCTATCTCCTTAAGGATCCGGTAGCCCCTAACCCGAACCATAGGCTTAACCAACTTAGTCATCGCCGAGGTGATTACCCGTTGCCATGGTTGCCCCCAGAAATAGCCCCTGATAGCTGACCAGAGCCCCCTGGGAAGCCCACTGGCCAGCACCTCTTTGATTCCCGGCCGCAAGACCAAATAACTCGCCGAGACCTCCTTTACCCCGAGGCCTGCCAGCCTCTTAAGAAGTTGTTCGATCATCCCAGGGCTGTCAGTAAGGCCGGGGATAATCGGATCTATTCGAACCGAGACCTCCAGACCATCCTCTAACAGGCGCTCTATAACGGCCAATCTTCTAGCCGGAGGAGCAGTACCCGGCTCAAAAATCCTCCAATATTGATAATCTACCGTCACCAAACCTACCCTGCCCCTCACCAATGATCGATACTCCCTAAAAAGCCTCCAGAATCTCTCCGGAATGGATCCTTTGGTAAGGAAAGATACCCCCACACCGTACCTTAAAAGCAGGGCCATAGTCTGGTAGGTAACCTCCAGGATTTCCTCCCGGGGCTGAAAACAATCAGAGGCGGTAGAAAAGGCCACCCAGCGGGGAAGCCGGCCCCGTTGGACCCGAGAAAAAAGCTCTTTTTCTAGAAGTCGGGGAAGATTGGTGTAAAGCCAGACTTCATCCTTTGGAGCCTGCGGAAAGGCTCTAGCGTAACAGTAAAGGCAGGCGTGGCCACAGCCTCGGGTGACGTTAATCCCTAAGCCGGCCTTAAGGCATCTAAAGTCAGGTCGTCTCAGGACAGAAGTCTTCTTTTCGACGAGGACCAGCCTCAAGACCTTAAAGTCGATATCCCCGAGGGGTAATCATTCGCCCCTCCCAGATATAGGTCTGGGAGTTGCCCACGATCAAGGTTGTTTGCATATCCACCCCAGAGGGATCAAGTTCCCCTAAAGTGACAATCTCTACGAATTCTCCTTGGCGACCGGCGGCCCGAACAACGCCCACCGGTGTTTCTGGAAGACGGTGCTCCAGGATCAGTTCTCTAGCCGCCAGGAGGTGCCTTTGGCGTTTACTACTGCGGGGATTATAGATAACGATGACAAAATCCGCAGCAGCTGCAGCCGCTAGGCGTTTGAGGATAAGCTCCCAGGGAGTCAAGAGATCCGAGAGGGAGATGACGGCAAAATCATGCATCAGAGGGGCCCCCAGACGAGCAGCGCAGAAGGAAAGGGCCGGGATCCCAGCTACCACTTCCACTTCCATCTCGACCCCCTGAGAACGAACAAGCTCCAGAATCAGACCAGCCATCCCGTAGATCCCTGGATCACCACTTGAAACCACGGCTACTGTCTTTCCAGAAGAGGCAAACTCCAGGGCCTTAAGACAGCGTTTGATCTCCTGACGCATGCCGCTACCAAAGACGAACTTCCCAGAGATGAGGGGAGCAATAAGGTCAAGATAGGTATGGTAGCCAACGATAACTTCGGCCCGCTCCAGAGCCGCTCGGGCAGCCAAAGTCATCTCTTCTGGGGAACCTGATCCCAGGCCTACTACGTAGATCTTCGCCGACATAAAAGACTAAGATATTAAGAAGCCTTGGTTCTGACAAGAAGAGGCCGCTTGGCTACGGCCACGGCCACGGTAACGTTGCCCACTTTGACTTTGGGGACTAAGAGCTCCCGGGCTCCAGTGGCCAAAAGGGCACAGGGTTCGGCCACCGCAGCCACTCCGATGGTCGCCATTACCACTGCCGAAGGGTTCTTTACCGCTACCGAGGAGAGATCCTTTTTGTCGAAGAAGGAAAGGGGTAAATCAAGGACCTGGGCTGCTTCTTTAAGCCCAGGCTCATCCCTTTTAACCCAGGCCGAGGCCAAAAGAGCGGCAGAGGCGAGGGAAAGCCCGGCCTCCTCAAAGACGCTCACAATGGCCGAGACGATCTCCTCACCACCGGTTCCCCGGTTAAGACCTATGCCTATACCTAAGACTTTGGGATAAAGCCTCAGAGAACAGCCTCTACCCAGGCCCATCCGGTAAGAGATGACCACCTGGGCTGTCTCTGGCCAGGCAGTGGGTTCAAGACCCAGGGGGAGCTCAAGGCCGGGGACCTCCTTGTAGACCAAAAGAGATCGTCTCTGGACCAGAAGAGATTGAGCCCAGCGCATGGCCCACCAGTTCTCTACCACCAAACCCTGGGACCTAGCCCAGACATCCAGGGCCGGGAGCCCCCGGACATCAGAGGCTGTAGTCACCACAGGGGTGGCTTTGAGAAAGGCGGCCAATTCCTGGGCCAGTTCATTCCCCCCGCCGAGATGGCCTGAGACAAGGCTGATGACAAATTGACCGGCTTCATCGATCACCAGAACCGGTGGATCTCTGTATTTATCCCGTAAGTAGGGAGCAATGGCCCGGACAGCAATGCCTGAGGCTCCGATAAAGATCAGAGGCTTTCGCCTCAGAAAGGCCTCAGCTATCGCTCCTTCGCTGTAGGCAAAGATCTGGGCCTCTTCACTAAATGAGGCCACCTTGTGGGCCATCTCCCGGCCGGCCCGGGTGACATAGACAATGAACATTTTCAGATAAAAACCTCAATTCAGGAAGAAATAGTCCTTTCTTTTAACTTTTCGGCCAGAAGATGAAGAAGTTCACGGGGATTTTTGATCTCCGGCCCCAAGGAGATCATCAGGATGCCTAGATCCTGCCCCTTGACCGTTAGCCCCCTGAGACGTTCGGCCAAAAGAGCGCTTTTAACAGGAAAATCAAGGCCTTTTATCCGCGCCAAAACTTCGGCCGGCCAGCCAATTCCCAGATCAGCTACCTCTTTAATGACCTGAGAGAAAAATATCAGGGCCTCGTTGCCCCTTTTTATCTCCTCATAGGCCAGACGGGCTAGCCCCCCGGCGGTATGGGCCTTGAGATCTTTCTCTTCAAGCTCTCCAGAGATCTTTTTCATTACCAAATTGGGATCAGCTCGAAGGATATTGCGCACAGTCTGACGGGTTAGACCGAGAAACTCCGCAATATCATCCTCGGTCTTAAAGGCCTCTTCTGACAAAACCACGGCGTAGGCCGCCTCCATCAAACTGGTAAGCCAAGTAAGGTGGCGGTAATAGATGAGTTTGCGTGGTCCTCCCAAGATCTCCAGGGCCTTAAGAAAGACCCTAATCGTCAGCCCGTCAGGGTCAAAAGTCTTGATCTCTTCTGGCTGGATGACCACCGGCATAATCCACCCCCTTTCCCCTTTCAAGATTTCTAAGTCAAAAATTAAAGCGACTCCCCTAGAGGTCAACTTGCATGGCTCAGGAGCTATTGGTAACGTGCTAACCACATCCTTATAGATCCGAGGGGGAATTATGGGAAGAGGAAGTGTCAATAAGGTCATTCTCATCGGGCACCTAGGAGCCGATCCAGAGATAAGATACACTCCCGAAGGCACGGCTGTAGCCACCTTTCGTTTAGCAACCAACGAGACCTGGACCAGCCGAGATGGGAAACGAGAAGAGCGGACCGAGTGGCATCGGATCGTCGCCTTTGGGAAGTTGGCAGAGATCTGTGGTGAATATCTCTCTAAAGGAAGACAGGTTTATATTGAGGGGCGACTTCAGACTAGGTCATGGGAAGACCGCGAAGGAGTCCGCCGCTACACCACAGAGATAGTAGCCACCACCATGCAGATGCTTGACTCCCGGGGGACAGCCCCTGGCGAGCCTGCTTCTGAGGAAGCGGTTGATCTTCCGGCAGACGAGGATGATATTCCCTTCTAGCCGGAAGACTCCACTTCTGACTCTTCTTCTTTGGCCCGTAAGCGCACTAAGGGTGGAAGGGGTTTAAGGGGCCGGTCGCCGTTTAAGTTAAAAAGCTTCCGGGCCATATCCACTACCAAGCTCCCGTCTTGGTGATAACGGTTTTTAAGGAAGATGATCGGATCGTGGAGGATTTTATTAACGATAGAACTGGTAAGGATCTCTATGGCCTCAATTTGCTCAGGAGAAAGTTGGTTTCCAATGTGAGCCAGGGTCTTGGCCAGCTCCCGCCTTCTGATCTCTTCTGCCTTGGCCCGGATGGATTTTATGGTCGGGACCACATCCAGCCCCTCAAGCCAGGTGTAAAACTTAAGGATCTCCTCTTCGATGATCCTCTCAGCCCTGAGAGCCTCCTTTTCTCGTTGGCTACGATTCTCTTCGACAACGGTCTTTAAATCGTCAATGTCGTAGACATAGACATTATCTATCTTATTGACTTCGGGCTCAATATCGCGAGGAACAGCAATATCAATGAAGAAAAGGGGTCTCATCCTCCTAGGCCGCATTATCCCCCGGACCTGATCATAAGTGATGATATAACCGGGAGCCCCTGTAGAACTGATGACGATATCCACCTTTAGGAGCCAGTCAGCGACCTCCTCAAGCCTGGCTGGTTGGCCACGGAACCTTTGAGCCAGCTCTACCGCTCGTTCAAAGGTTCGGTTAGCAACTGTAATCCCTGCAGCCCCCTGAGCCAAAAGGTGTTGAGCAGCTAGTTCAGCCATCTCCCCAGCCCCAATAAGCAGACAGCTCTTATCTGAGAGATTACCAAAGATCTTCCGGGCCAGCTCTACCGCAGCATAACTTATAGAAACAGCATGGCTGGCAATACCGGTCTCTGTCCGGACCCTTTTGGCCACAAAAAAGGTTTTGTGCATAAGGCGATTGAGGATGACCCCTGTCGTGCGGTGGGTGGCCGCCTGGCGATAGGCTTCTTTGAGCTGCCCCAGTATCTGGGGTTCTCCCAAAACCATGGAGTCAAGACTTGAGGCTACCCGAAAGATATGGCGCACGGCCTCTTGGCCCCGCAGAAAATAGAGATGAGGCTCAAAGAGCTCCCGAGAGATCTGGTTGGCCGAAGAAAAAAGATCTTTGATCTCTTCAGTGGCCTTCTCAGGACAAGAGGCCGTAAAGATGACCTCTACCCGATTACAGGTAGAGAGAAAAATTACCTCTTCCAGGCCATCAAGGCGCCTTAGAAGCTCTAAGGGATCGTCCCCACAGTTGGCAAAGGCCAAGCGTTCCCGGACCTCTATAGGAGCCGTCCGGTGATTGAGGCCCAAGATGGCAATCTCTGCCTTAGCTTGGCCAGCGCCCATAAGAATGTTCTCCTCCAAGGAGAAAATTTACCCCTAAAAAGGTAAAAATGAGGGCCATAAAACCGACTACCGAAAGAATAGCCGCCCGTCGCCCGCGCCAACCTACCGCCAGACGTTCATGGAGAAGGGCCGCATAGAGAAACCAGGTAATAAGGCTCCAGGTCTCTTTGGGATCCCAACTCCAATAGGCCCCCCAAGTTTTTTCGGCCCAAAGGCTACCAGTAATAATTCCCAATGTCATGAAAGGGAACCCAATCTTAAGGGACCAGTAGTTTATGGCATCCAGGGCATCAAGGGAAGGAAGCCTGCGAAAGATGGCCCCAAGCCTCTTCTTCTTGATCTCACGCTCCTGTAACAGATACATCACCGCCGAGGCAAAGGCGATGGCCATGAAGGCATGGCCCAAAAGGGAAATAAAGGCATGGACTGGAAGCCAGAGACTCTTTAAGGCCGGAGGCAAAGGCAATATCTCTGCCGGGGCCAGAGAAGAAAGAATCATAAAGACGGTGACAATGGGAATGACGAAGGCCCCCAACACCGGGAGCCTGAAGCGAAAATAAAGGAGGCCATAAGCACAAACCAGGGCCCAACTGAAGAAGGAAAAGGCCTCATGGGGATTGGTAATCGGGGGGTAGCCGGCCTCCGCCCACCTAAGGCCCATAGAGGCCGTATGGATCAAAAACCCCCCAGCCAGGACCCAATTGGCCACCCTGGCCGCATCTTTGCGCAGGGTAACAATATAGACTAAATGACCCGCCGTGGCCAAAAGGTAGGCCACCAAGGAGACCCGAAAGAGAAAAAGATCCATAATGGCCAAAACTTAGCAGCAACAACGACCAAAAACAAGGACCCGAAATCTGGAAGTCCCCTACCCCGACCAAAGGCAAATAATGCACCTCGCACCTCGTAGACACAAGAAATATGGCAACCCAGAACCTGAGCCCTTCCCTTCCGAATCTAGAGTGGCCATCTTTATGATCCCTTGGAGAAATAAACTTTGGTCTGGAAAGGTAGGAGCATAACGCTTTGCGTTCCCTAATAAGAAGAGGAATAACCAGACACGGCAGCATGGATCCCTATGAGAAACCTGGAAGTTGATGAGTTTATTGATACGCCCGAGGCTCAGTGATTATACTGCTTCTGTTGAGACTCTTCTTGGGTAGTTTCCTCTTTTTTCCTCTCCCAGACTTCTTTTACGATCTGGAGGATCTCCTTAAGATGAAAGGGCTTCTGGAGAAAATGAATTCTCTGACCTATTTTGGGTATGGAGATACCGGTTTCATGCCCACTTATGACGATAAAGTGGGCTCGAGGTGATCTGACCAGGGCCTCTTCGATAATCCTCAAGCCTCCCATAGCGGCCATGTCCAGATCAACAATCAAAATATCAAAGCCCGAGACCTTCTTCTCTATTAGCTCAAGGGCCCTTTCACCTTTGGCTGCCACCTCAACCTCATAGCCATGGAGAAGAAGGGCTTCTTTGAGAAGATTGCGAATGTAAGTATCTTCTTCAGCCACGAGAATGCGGCAGGCCTCTTGGATTTTCTTTTCTTTAGGGGCAGAGACCGTCCTTCTCCTTACGGGAAACAGTATCCTAAAGGTGCTACCCTGCCCTGGAGTGCTTTCCAGCTCAACTTGGCCCCCCATGGAGGCGGCCAGGGAATAGGCCATAGAAAGGCCAAGCCCCGAACGCTTTTGGTCCTTTTTGGTGGTAAAGAAGGGTTCAAAGACAAATTCCTGGACCTCAGGCGGAATACCAGATCCCTGGTCCCGGACCTCAAGGACAATCACCTTAGAGTTCCAGAGCGTGGTGGACACGGTGACCGTGCCTCCTTGGGGCATAGCATCCACGGCGTTACTAATAAGGTTAAGAAGGATCTGAACCAGGGCTAGACGGTCGTAGTGGATGGAGGGAAGCTGGGGATCAAGTTTACTTTCAAGGCGAATTCTTTCTGGCAGAAGATCCCTGATAACTACCAGCAGAGCCTTGATGTCCTGGTTGATATCTCCAAGCTTTACCTCTATGGGCTGGCCCATACCGATAGTCAAGAGCTTGTCCGTAAGCTCTGCACCTTGGCGAAGATCGTCTAGAATCTGTTTAAGCCTCCTTTGGGCGGCCTCCGAGAGCCCCTCTTCTCGGAGCAGTTCCAGTTGCCCCAATACTCCTGCCAAAAGATTGTTGAAATTATGGGCAATATTGCCTGCAAAACGAGAAAGAGCTTCCATCTTTTTGGCCAGATAGCGCCTCTTCTCCCGTTCCTCTATAGGAGAGATATCCCGGATAGAACAAACAAAGATTCTTTCATCTGGTTCGAGTAAATAGAGCCAAAGATCGTAGTCCCCCCAGTCACTGGAGACTATCCTGCGGGCCTTCTCTTTAGCCTGAGCCTCTTCCAAGGGGCAGAAGGAGCAAGGGGTGCTCCGGCCAAAGAGGATCTGATGGCAGTTATCACCCTCTCTTTTCAGATTTTGAGCAGCAGCATTTATAAAGAGAACCTTTCTCTGGAGGTCAAGCCCCACAGCCGGATCAGGCTGAGTGGAAAAAATTTTACATATTTTAGGATAGACGTTTTGGAACATAAAAATATACCATCCCCAAGCTAGTAAGGGCTCAAAAGCCCGAAAGAAAACCTAATTGCTTAATTAGCCAGGTTTTCTCTGTCTCGGCAAGATTAGCAATTTGTTTGCCACTCCAAACGGACGATTAAGGCCGTTTTACTACCAAAATCTACCAGTTATATGGGGATTTTTTTTCGTGGTGGGAATTTTTTTTCCTAATTCGCTGGCTTCAATCTCTTCACCTAAGAGGAACCAGAACCAAGGGCGCGGTTTATGACCTAGCCTAAAACTTTCTTTTTGGGGCTATTTTAATTTAAGGATTTAGTTCTCCCCCTTGGTAGGGGCTATACTCCTGGCCTCCTTCTTTTTTAAAAAGCTCTTGGTCAGAGGCCAAGATGATCTGAGAGACCCAGCGATCCAAGGCCAAAAGATACTTTTGTCTTTCTTCCGGACCGGCCTGAAGATTTATGATTTTTTCCTCAAGCTCTCTAAAACCCACCTCCGGCAGGAGGTGACGCAGACGGATAGAAATCATCAGCCTGGGGCTACCATCTGATCGGCAAAGGCTGTAGACGTGTTCTCCAAGATCTTCGATCTGGAGTCTGAATCCCATCAAACAGAGGGTCTCTGCGCTCTTTGAGGTATTGTAGCTGACTATCCGGTGTTCTTTAATCTTTTCTCCCCAAGCAACTAATCTCCGACGAAAATAATCCCCTACCCTCCAACCAATAGCTACCTCAGGGCAGAGAAGTCCAATTTTTTCTGCCAAGACCTTAAGCTCCAGAGGAACCCATATCATAAGAAATTTTCGTAACATGTTTTTAAAAAAGATGCCAATAAATAAATACCTGGATAACTAAATTTTAAAATAGTTGATTTCATCATTTTGAATAAATAATCTCTCTTTATAGAGAGAAATTTCTAAATTGGTCAAAAAAATTGAATTTTTAGGAGGATAACATGCATCCGAGTCAATATTTGCCTCGGATAATGCCCGATCCTCTTAAGCCTCTGATCGATCTTGCTCTGGATATGCGTTGGAATTGGTGTCATCTCTCTGAGCCTCTTTGGCAATATATTGATCCTGACCTCTGGGCCTGGACCCGCAATCCCTGGTTTATCCTGGGACGGGTTAGTCAGGAGAGGTTAGATAGGCTGGCCGAAGACCGGGATTTTCTCAAGCTCCTAGAGGAACAACTCCAAAAGAGGGCTGAAGTGGTCAGTAAACCGGGCTGGTTCGAAGAGACCTATGGGGCGGGGGCCTTGGGGGTTATTGCCTATCTGAGTATGGAATTTGGATTGGGGGAGTCTCTACCAATTTACTCCGGAGGCCTAGGTATCCTGGCTGGAGACTATCTCAAGACCGCTAGTGATTTAGGGCTACCGGTGGTAGGGATAGGGCTCCTTTATCATCAGGGTTATTTTCGTCAGGCTTTGGATGCCAACGGAAATCAGCTAGAGTTCTTCCTTTACAATAACCCCACCATGATGCCCATCACCCCGGTGAGGGATAAACGAGGAGATTGGTTAAGGATTCAGGTCATGTTGCCCCAAAGAGAGCTTATCCTCAGAGTCTGGGAGGTGAAGGTAGGCCGGGTAAGACTTTATCTTCTCGACAGTAATGACCCATTAAACACCCCTGGCGACCGAGGCATAACCGGCAAGTTGTATGAGGGCGGTGAGGAGACCAGGCTTCAGCAGGAAATAGTCCTCGGGCTGGGGGGGTGGAAGCTCCTGGAATCCTCGGGCCTCAACTGTGAGATTATGCACCTCAACGAGGGTCATGTAGGTTTTGCCGTCCTAGAGAGGGCCCGTTCCTTTATGAGGAAGTATGGCCAGCCTTTTCAGGTAGCCCTTGCCTGTACTCGGGTAGGTAACATCTTTACTACCCACACCCCAGTGGGGGCAGCCTTTGATCGCTATTGCCCTCATATCTTTATGCCCTATGCCCGCTTTTATGCCGAGATGTTGGATCTTTCCGTAGAGGATTTCATGGCCTTGGGACGGGCCAACCCTGAAGATCAGGAAGAGCCCTTCAATATGGCCTATCTGGCCGTGCGTGGCTGTGGGATAATAAACGGGGTCAGTCACCTCCACGGTAAAGTCAGCCGGCGTATCTTTCAGCCTCTCTTTCAGGATTGGCCTCAAAGGGAAGTCCCTATCGGCTATGTAACCAATGGTATCCATGTCCCCTCTTGGGACTCAAACTGTTCTCACCCTATCTGGGCTAAAACCTGTGGTGAGGACTTCTGGTTGGGAATCTCTGAAGACCTTGAAGGGGCTTTCTCCAGGATAAGTGATGAAGAGCTCTGGGAGTTTCGTTGTGCCAGCCGTCTTAAGCTCATCTCCTTTATACGCCGGCGGATGATAAAACAACGTCTGGCCCTGGGGCTCGAGGAAAAGACTCTAGAGCGTTGTAAACATCTCCTTGATCCCAACACCCTTACTATTGGCTTTGCCAGGAGATTTACCGGCTACAAGCGCCCCAACCTGCTCCTTTATGATCAGGATCGTCTTCAGCGAATCCTCACCAGTCAAGAAAGGCCAGTACAACTAATCATTGCTGGTAAAGCACACCCTCAGGATGCAATCGGCAAGAGGCTGATCCGCGACTGGATCGAATTTCTCAACCGGCCAGAGATTCAGGGGCGGGCTGTCTTTGCGGTCGATTATGACATGACCGTGGCCTGTGAACTTGTCCAATGGGTCGATCTTTGGATCAACACCCCTCGGCGCCCCTGGGAGGCCTGTGGTACCAGTGGAATGAAGGTTCTGGTGAACGGTGGTCTTAATCTCTCGGTACTAGACGGTTGGTGGGAAGAGGGCTATTGCCCTGAGGTCGGCTGGGCTCTGCCCAATGTAGACGAGAGGCTTGATCCAGATAAGGCCGATGCAGTCCAGGCTAAGGAGCTCTATCGGCTCTTGGAGGAAGAGATCATTCCTAGCTTTTATGATCGTGATGATCAGGGGATTCCCAGGGCCTGGGTAGCCAAAGTGAGGGCCAGCATGGCCAAACTAACCCCTCGTTTTTCTTCCAACCGCATGCTCCGGGAATATACCGAGAAGTTCTATCTCCCGGCGGCCCAAAGATTGCGGGAGAGGGTTACCAAAGGAGGACAATTTGGGGTCCAACTTCAGCACTGGCGTCAACATCTTCAATGCAACTGGCCCAAACTTCATTTTGGAAGACTAGAAATGGAAAAAACCGAGGATGGCTATCTCTTCCGTCTGCAAGTTTATCTGGGTGAGATGGACCAAGAGGCCGTAAAAGTGGAGTTATATGCCGAACCCGAAGAAGAAGATGGAGAGCCAGAGCGTTGGCCCATGACTCCAGAGAGGACCCTTTTAGGTTTTGTAAATAGCTATCTTTATACGGCCCGGGTTAAAACTAACCGGCCGCCAGACCATTACACCCCGAGGATTATTCCCTTTTTTCCTGGGGCGATTATCCCCCTGGATGATAACCATATTCTCTGGTTAGAAAGAAAGATGTGTCCCATTTGAGATATTTTCTACTCTTCCTCTTTAATGAACCTTACCCTTACGGCCTTACCTGGACCCCGGGGGAGTTCTCCCTGGCTTAAGAGTCTGACCTCAACGTGGAATCCTAGGAAATTATAGATCTCTTCTTCCAATCTCTTTTTAAGGCTTTCATCGAGCCTGGATGATTCCACAGTCACCTCGACCTGATCTTTGCCGGCCACCTTTCCGATAGTGATCAGGTAATTGGGAAGAACCTCTGGATGTTTCATGAGGATTTCCTCGATCTGTCGAGGATAGAAGTTGACCCCTTTTACCTTGAGCATATCATCAGTTCGACCCTTGATGCGGGCGATTTTAAGGTGGGTCCTCCCGCAGGCACAGCGACTCCGCGAAACTATTCGGGTAATGTCCCGAGTACGATAACGGATAAGGGGAAGTCCCTGCCTGGTGAGGGTGGTGATAACCATTTCCCCCTCGGTTCCATTAGGGACGACTTCACCGGTCTCAGGGTCGATTATCTCTACCAGATAATGGTCCTCCCAGATGTGGATCCCGGAGTGATCTTGACAATCAATCCCCAACCCGACCCCCCCTGTCTCGGTCATGCCGATGATGTCAAAGGTCTCTATGCCCATTTCTTTTTCAATGAATCCTCTGGTCTCATCACTCCAGACCTCGGCTCCGAAGATCCCCACCCGCAATCTGGTCTGTCTGAAATCAAAGCCTTCTTCCCGGGCTACCTCGATGATCCGCAAGGGATAAGATGATATCCCTGCTAGAGCCGTAGTCCCAAAATCTTTCATAAACTTAAGCTGCATCAAGGTCCGGCCAGGACCAATGGGGATGACAAAACAGCCGATCCTTTCTGCTCCATAATGGAAACCAAAGCCTCCATTAAAGAGGCCAAAACCGGGGGTGATCTGGAGGACGTCTTTGTGGGTGAGGCCAGCGGCTGAAAGACAGCGGGCCATAACCTCAGACCACTGTTCAACGTCTTCTCGACTGAAGGGGTTAATTACCGGGGTTCCAGTGGTCCCAGAAGACATATGAAAACGGACAAATTCATCTTTACGGCCACAGGCAAGCCCAAAAGGATAGGCCTGACGGAGATCATCCTTGGTAAGGAATGGGAATTCCTGAATATCTTTTAAGGATTTAATCTCTCCCGGATCTGGCCTTCCTAGCTGTTCAAAGTAATACTGATTGTTCTCTTTTATGTGGCTGAGGGTTCGACGGAGTCTTTTGAGCTGAAGATTCTCTAGCTCCTCTCGGCCCAGACATTCCAGACGTTGCTGATACACGACGGCCCTCCTTATGCCTTTAGGGCTTTGGCTCTCTCCAAGGCCCTTTTGAATCCTTCTCGAGAGCGCTCGATAACGGCTTCATCTACACAGAAGGCCAACCTCATATACCCTGGAGCCCCGAAACCTCGCCCGGGGACTGCTAGGATCTTTTCTTCAGCCAGAAGACGACAAAAGGCAACATCGTCTTCTATCGGAGTCCGGGGAAAGACATAGAAGGCTCCTCGGGGGCGGACGAACTCATATCCTGCCTCTTCAAGGATCTCGCAGAAGAGGTCACGCCGGCGCTGATAAATCCCCACATCAATGGCGGCCTGAGGGCATCTGGCTACTGCTCGCTGAATCAGGGCCGGGGCATTGACGAACCCCAGAATTCTGTTGGCCAGAATAAAGGCAGCCATAAGATCCTGAGCCCCTTCGGCCTCAGGATGAAGGGCTAAGTAACCTAGACGTTCTCCCGGAATAGATAGTTCTTTAGAGAAACTGTTTATAACGATGGTCTGATGATAGAGGGGAAACAAGGCCACAGGGCTGAAGCCGTCAAAGGTAAGGCGCCGGTACGGCTCATCTGAGAGGAGGAAGATAGGCCTTCCATGACGTCTGCTGGCCTCTTCCAGGATTCTCGCCAGACCCTTTAGCTCTTCAGAATCATAGACTTGACCTGTAGGATTATGGGGAGAGTTTATAAGCACCGCTCTGGTCTTAGGAGTGATGGCCTTATCCAGAGCCTCAAGGTCAAGATGAAAGTCGGCCTTGGTGGGCACAGGAACGGGATGGCCCTGATGATTTTCCACATAAAAGCGATATTCTACAAAAAAGGGAGACGGAAAGATGACCTCGTCCCCCGGTTCTAGGATAGCCTTAAAGACCACATTGATGGCTCCGGCAGCCCCGCAGGTCATGACCACGTTTTCGGCCGGTGTCTCCAGCTCCTGTTCTTCGGAAACTCTCCGAGCCATAGCCTCTCTGACAAAGGGATATCCGGCATTGGGCATATAACCGTGGATGCCTGGCCCTTCTTCCTGAGCCACCTCCTTTAGGGCCAGAAGGAAATCGGCCGGAGGGCTTAGATCCGGGTTGCCCAGGCTGAAATCACAGACTGCCTCTGGGCCATATTGGCTCTTAAGCCGGGCCCCTTCTTCAAACATTTTCCTTATCCAGGAAGAGCCCTCAAGATAATTTACGATCTGCTGGGAGATGACCATCTCTTCCTCCTCTTAAGAGACCTTTTAAGGCAAAGCCTTTACTCAGGGCGATCTTAATTGTCAATGGACCCTAGAATTCTCTAAACCCCCTTTCCCGAGAGCCTACCTTATATACCCGACACCAGCCGAGATACCACTTCATAATAACTAGCCTCCATATCATTCCATAAGCTGCCTGGCCGGATTATCGAGTCACAAAGGAAGTCTAATGAACAAAAGGAAGACATTTTAGACATTTTTAACGTTTTTTCCGCCTGGATGGAGGCGGCCCCAAGGGTCCAAAAGGCTTTTTCCACCAGAAGTTGAAGCAGGCTTTTAGAAAGATCTACGAAAAAGCATATGGCTACGAGGTCCTTTTTATCATCCCGGGAGAAATGAAAGGTGAGGTCTTACCGGACAACGCCCCTGATCACCTCCCAGAGAATGTAGTAAAAAGAGGTTGTTTTTCCCATGAGTTTTCTTCCGAGGCTTGGTGTTGTGTGGGACACCTCCATCCTGGCTGGCCCCAAGCTCTCCGAGACAGACGAAATATATGGTGTTCCTCCGCAAGCCATTTCAATCTCGGTCTCGCTGGCCAAAGGGTTCCGAAGCTTGCGAAAAACATTCTTCCCAGGGAAGAGGAAGCACATACCCGGGCTTTTGCGCTTTTAAAAGCTCGGCTCTGGTTATAAAGCCGGGGCTCGGGAAGCCTTGGAAGGTTTTCTTCGGTCCCTGGTGTTTGTAAAGCCTCTCGAAGTTGAAAGTCCCGGCCAAAGCCGGATGCAAATCAAGAGAGGGGTCCGCAATTAGTTCTCTTAGCGTCGGGCCTTCCACAAACGGACAGCTTAAGTATATATCCCTTAGCCAGCCGCTCCTTTCCACCGAGCCCAAAGGAAAGCCCTTCCTTGAATTGTTGACGAAGCCCGGGAGCAGCCACCGGAAAGGTGGTAAGCAAATAACGCCCAAACTGATCTATAACATTCTTACCAAACTGAACCGGATTCAGGGGCATTGGTTACTCCTAACTTAACAACGGAAAACCAATAATTTTAGCCGCCTGATTAAGTTCACCGCCGATCCTCCAGAACACGTTCGGCGACACTCTTACCGGATATTTTTGGTCTGACACGTCCACCTTTGGGCTTGCCACCATCCCAGATGACCAATCCATTCGCCATCAGGTCCTCAATAATAATACTATTAGAATTGAGGACATTTCTGTTACAACCGTTGGTCAAAGGTCAAAAGTTTCCCTTTCTGTTTTCGTGCTTTTATACACAGGAAACACTCAAGCAAACTGAGCCCTTTAGATTCAAGAAAGAGATTAAAGGCTTCGAGTAATAGCTTCTTATTTCGGTTGACTACGCCTTTATAAAGCAGGAGATCTTTCAGCGCTTCCGCGGCT
>NZ_JBPMLP010000039.1:0-5187 GCF_054026695.1 Thermosulfuriphilus sp. | reverse complement strand
TACCAATAAGGATTAAGGTGGCCGGTTCCGGGGTATGAATGGCCTGAACATCAAGATAATCGTTACCGCACTCTACGGTCCAGTGGACGGTAAAATGGCCCAAAGGTGAGGGCATAAGGCTTAAGGGAATGGCAACCTCAACGATATATCGCTGGCTGGCTAGATCGTTATCATCCCAGCCACTCCATTTAACGTAGCTTAAAAAGCCCGAACCCAGCAAGACTCCAGAATCCATACGATAGGGATTGGCTTCAGCATGGCTGCTGTAGTAGACGTCTTCCCAAGAGGAGACAGAATAGAGATTGCCAGCCTCAGGGCCAGCGATTCTAAAGGCATAGTCGTAGGTTCCGTTTGTGTCCTTATCGATGGCGATGTCACCGGCATCAAAGTGGAGAGAGTTGTAATCACGTCCTTCTTGGGGAAATCCAGTAACAATAGCCAGATATAGTTTGGCTGAATCCCAGGTCACATAGAGAGCCTCCACATCATAGGGCTGGTCGCCATAGCCCGGGCCGATGTAACCACTACTGTTGGGAGCATTGTCTTCTTCTGCGAAGAAGGCTCCAGAGAGAGGACTCCAGTCTGTACCGGGAACCACTCCCCAGTCACTAAGGTCTCCGTCGACATTGACCGAGAAGGCCTGGACCCTGGAGACAAGAAAGACTATCAACATAAGACCTAAAAGACTTGACAAAATAAAATTCCTTTTCCCCATAAAATTTGCCTCCTTATAACTATAAAACCGAGACTGTTTTGAATAGAAAGCAAAAATAAGGCCAAATTCCTTAAACAGTTTATTCTGTCTTTAATTAGTCTTTATTTTCTTGTTCTGGATAACGGTAAGGGAGAAAAATTTTTCCTTTTTGCCAGGACTGGGAAAACTTTTTCTTAACCTAAAGGATTTTTCTTTCTTTTGGTTGTCGAAGAGAGGGTTTGGACAGGACCATTGATGTTTTTGGAGGCTTTTTCCGAAAAATAGGGCAGGAGAGGAGTTAATTCCTATGCCTCAAATCCTGCTCATCAGCCCTGAAAACAGGCTTTCCACTTTTGAAGCCTGGTTAAAGGAGAATTTTCCAGGCTTTGAGGTTAAACATCTCTCCAAGGTTCCTGATGATGTCTCTGAGGCAACCTTAATAATTTCTGATATCCCCCTCAGAGCCTCGGAGGGCCTACCGCCGTGGATTCTGGTGAATGAACAAGGAATCTCGGTAAAGGAAGCCCGATCCGTAGGGGCGAGTCTGGTAATTTCTCCAGACGGCCCTTGGGATAAAGAGCTTATAGAAAGTCTCCTTGATGCCCCGTCTATAAGGGGAGACTTGGCCTCTTTTTCGCTCCCTGATGTCCTTCAGCTCTTGGCTGTAAAAGGGGGGCGTCATCTAATAAAGATTTTCTCCGCTGAAGGGCAGGGGAGGATCTATCTTGAAGGGGAGGAGGCCTACTTTGTTGAATTTTTAGGAGAAGATGAACTTTCAGGCCTTGATGCCCTGAAGAAGATCCTCACTCTTAAAAGTGGCTACTTTGAAGTTCGGCCCCCTCTTCTTTGGCCGGAAAGGCCCAATATTAATGGACCCATTCAGGCCTTACTTATTGAAGCCACCCGTTTAGAAGACGAAAGAGAAGAGACCGATCTTTTCTTCGATTTTGACGAGCTCAAATCGACATCATCTTCCCAACAGGAGGATGAACTTTCTCGGATTCAGGAGATCTTCCCCGAGGCCGGCCAGATCATCTTCCTTGATGAGGCCGGGAACATTATCGCCAGTAAGGGCGAAGGGGATAAAGACAGCCTTTCAGGACTGGTCTCTTATGTTTCCCTCAATCTGGCCGAAATAGGAGAAAATTTGGCCTTAGGTGATCTTAAAGGGTTTGCCATCGGTGGTTCAGAAAGCCTTTGGGCAGCGGTGAAAAAAGGGTCAAAGACAGTGGCCTTAAAGGCCTTTCCCCGAAAGGGCATTCTCAGGTGGAGCAAAAAACTCCTTGAAGTTTAGAGAAGAGATGCAGGCAATTCTGGCCAGTTTAAACAAGTTAAGTGAGGTCCTAGGGGCCTTTGTGGTCGGCAAGGAAGGAAAGATCCTGGCCCGCAATCTGCCTGAATTTTATACCCAGGAGATTCTGGAGTCGGTGATCCAATCCATCGAAGAGATCTCAACCGGCTTTGCTAGCGAAAGCTCCCAAGACTCGCCCCAAGAGCTGGTGGCCCTTTTTGAAAATGGGTCCTTAGTGGTCAGAGAGGCCCGGGGCCAAAAACTATATGTCCTCCTCAAAACTACAGAACCGAGCCCTATAGTCTGTGTGGCTCTGAATGCTTTGATGCTTAAACTGGAAAAATTCCAGGAGGAAAAACATTCCCCCTCAGCTCCGCCTGTCTCTGACACTGAGGTCCTGCCGCTGGATAGATTGCGGGAATTGGTTAAGGTCTTAGCTCAACATTATGGTCCAGCGGCAAAGATCCTCGTCAAACGGGCCCTCAAACAGGCTGGGGCCAGCCCAGATGGATTGGCTCCGACCAGAGTGAGGGATTTCCTTTTTGCTTTAGGAGCGGAGATCCCCGAGGCCAAGTTGCGCAAAAGCGTCATCAAAAAGGCCCAGGAAATTCTTGAGGTCGGGAGGAGATCATGAAGCTTGGGAATATAAGTCTGGCCAACAAGGTGGCCCTTTTTTTCTTGTTGGTGATCGGTCTGTCCGCCATAAGCTTAGCAATTACTGTTCAGAAATATCATCAAAAAGAGCTACTCGATCGGGCCCGGGCCGTGGCTAACTATTTTATTGGAGCGCCTCGTCTGGCCGAGTCCTTAGGGGGGCTCTGGGCCCAGGAGGCAACCTTGGTTTCTCCAGTTTTCAAGGCTACAGCCTCCAGTGAAGGCCAGGAGATCGTTCTCTATCGAATCCACGATCCAGATATTGTTAAGGCCCTGGCTAAGGTCACTGGGGTCTCAGGAATCGAGATTAACCTTAATGGACCTCTTCCCCAACTTTCTCCCTCTGGGGAGAAGTGGTCTTATGGACAGGGCTCCTTTGAGTACCAGAGGCTCATCAGGGTAGAGAGGGGCTGTCTTTCTTGCCACCATGCAGAGGGAGCCAAGCCCTACCTGCGCTTTGGTGAGGCCATTGGGGTGGTTACCGTGACCATACCTGGGCAGGGCCTCTGGGAGGCTCTCTCCGGGTCCTTTTCTGTCTGGAATGCAGCCTTCTTTTTGATTGCTGTTTTGGCCCTTTATGTCCTGGTTCGCTTTGAATTGATTTCTCCTCTTACTGATCTCAATAAAAAGGTAGAGATGATGAGCGTTGGGGATCTGGATGTTGATTTAGGGGTCTCTGGCCTTGAAGAAAAAGAGGTCAAAGATGAGCTCTTGCGTTTGGCCATTGCTATAGAAAGGCTCCGCAGAAGTCAGAAAACCATGGAAAGGCTTCTTGATGAGGAGGGGCTTTTAGATTAAAAGCCGCCTATGATTCTTGTTGTCGGTGGGGCAGGCTATATGTGGTAGTCACATGGTCCGCCTTCTTAAAAGGCGGGGCCAAGAATTGGTGGTCTTAGATGATCTTAGCCGGGGCCACAAGGAACTGCTCTCTCCCGATACAAATATCGTTGTTGGAGATCTTGGAGATCGCCCCCTCCTTAAAAGAATTTTTAAAAATATCCTATCTCGGCTGTAATGCACTTTGCGGCTTATTCTCTGGTAGGAGAATCTATCTCGGAGCCTCTTTCCTTATTGGCAGAATAACGTTGCTAAAACAGCCATCCTTCTGGAGGAGATGCTTTCATGCGGAATAAAATATTTTATTTTTTCTTCAACGGCGGCTGTCTACGGTAATCCTCAAGAGATTCCCATCCCTGAAGATCATCCTTTAAGGCCCGTTAATCCCTACGGGGAGACCAAGAAGGTCGTTGAGGCCATGCTATCTCATTGTGCGAGAGCCTTGGCCTGGTTTATGTTTCCCTTCGTTACTTTAACGCTCCTGGAGCTGATTCCTCCGGGTAAACTGGTGAATGGCATCAACCAGAGACCCATCTCATTCCCCGTGTCCTCCAGGTAGCTAGTGGCCAACGGGAGACCATTTCTATCTTTGGAGATGATTACCCTACTCCTGATGGAACATGTATTCGGGACTATGTTCATGTAAACGATCTTTGTGAAGCCCACATCCTGGCCCTGGAGGCCTTGATGTCTGGACATCCAGGAGGGATTTACAACCCGGGAAACGGCCAGGGCTATTCAGTAAAAGAGGTTATTGAATGTGCCCGAAAGATTACCGGCCATCCGATCCCAACGAAGATAGAAGCTCGCCGTCCAGGAGACCCTCCCATACTAGTAGCCTCAAGCTTAAAGGCCACCAAAGAACTTGGTTGGTGTCCTCGGTTTACTGATCTGGAAACTATCATCAAAACCGCTTGGAACTGGGAGAAAAAGCGCTTAAATTCGTTTTTTTAATCTACCAGTCCCTTGGCTTGGCTAGGATCTCTCTAACCTTTAAGTCAAAAAACATATTTGAAGGCATGGCCTTAATAATGGCCATGGTATCTGCTCCTCTACCAGTACCGGCTACGCTGATGACGTCTTCAGGTGGGATTAGCCCAGCATCGGCGGCCATCATCACTATCTCGCAACAGACCTTGATCCCCTGACCAAAGATCCGAAGGGTGTTGGCAATAATCTCTTGATCAGAGGTGCCCAGCTTCTTCCGGATAGCTGTTCCCAGATTTCTCATGACCATTGTTCCGGTATGGACTTTGGCCCCCAGAGACTCTAATCGAGCCCGGGTTTCATCAGTAAGTTCAAGGGCCCCGGGTTCCTTAAAGCCCACGTTATGAGTAACAACCACTAGGTTTACCGGAAGCCCTTGAAGGGCCTCTGCAGCCATAAGACCAGTGTCTCCATAGGTAGAGGCCACCACCACGTGTCTGATCCCTCGTTCCTTAACCGTGGCCTTAAGGATGGAAATAACCCGGGGGGTATTCTCACGGCCAGCCCTCTCAAAGTAGATACCCATTTTTGTCCCTCCTCTAAAATCCGATCTTTGGCTAAGGCTTTAAGAGATTAGTCCAAAGGGCAAAGGGATGTCTAGCGAATTTGAAACGATGATTCTCAAACTTGGGCTGACGGCGAGTTTTTACGAGAAAGTTAAATTTATATGGAGAAGTTTGGTGGGCCGCGGAGGACTCGAACCTCCAACCTATGGATTAAGAGT
>NZ_JBPMLP010000038.1:0-21072 GCF_054026695.1 Thermosulfuriphilus sp. | reverse complement strand
GATTAAGAAGGGTAGAGATGATATCGGCATAGGTGGAAGGTCTTCCCAAGCCTCGAATTTTCATCTCACGAATGAGACTTCCCTGGGTAAAGAGGGGAACTTTGGAAATCTTTTCCCACCTAAGTGGCCTTAAGACTATCTCCGCCGATTTAAGTAGACTAAAGGTGGGCCAAAGAAGTTCAAAACCCGAGACGATAATTTTGGTGACCACTGTCTCTTGCCAGGAGTAGGCGGGTAGAGAAAAGCTGAAGACGGCCCTCTCTATCCGGGCTGGACGCATCTGACTGGCCATAAAACGGCGGAATATAAGATCATAAAGGGAAATAGCCAATTTGGGCTCCCTAAGATCCAGAAGATCAGTCGCCAGAAGATGACTGATCCTTTCTGGAGGATGGGGTTTGGTGGGCCGAATGGCCTCATGGGCCCCCTCGGCAGAGAAGGCCCGGGGATAAAAAAAATCCTTCCCAAAGGTCTCTGCAATGTAGGCCCGAGCTACCTGAAAACGTCCATAATCTGAGACCCTAGTGGAATCAGTCCGGTGGTAAGTAATGAGCCCAGCCTCAAAGAGCTCCTGGAGGATGGCCATGGTCTGCCTAGCCGAAAGCCCCAAGCGTCGGTGGGCCTCCTCAAGGATAGCGTCAGTAGTAAAAGGAGGCAGTGGCTGACGGTCTTCGACCACCTTTTTCTCAAGTTTAATCTTAGCTTGGGCCATTTTTTTAAAGATCTCTCGGGCCAGAACCAGATCATCTATCTCCAGGGAAAACCTCTCTCCTCCAAAAAGATACTCCAGACGTGCCTTTTTCTTTTTGGCCACCCGAACCCGCTCGATAATCCAACCCAGAACCGGGGTTTGGACTCTGCCAGCCGAAAGACGCCTCCGACCCAGGGCCTGCCAAAGACGACGCGAAAGGCCAAATCCCACCCAGCGGTCCAAAATCCGACGCGTCAGTTGGGCCCTGACCCTGGGAAGATGGAACTGGCCGGGATTCTCCAGGGCCTCCTTAAGGGCCCTGGGGGTAACCTCGTGGAACTCCACCCGAAAGACTTTTTTCTGGAAAGGACGGACAAGGGCCCTAAGATCATGGGCTATCTTTTCTCCTTCGGCGTCTGGATCACTGGCCACCAAGACCTCATCAACCCAGAAGGCCAGACGTTGAAGACCAGAGACCAACGTGGCCTTATCCCAGAGTTCAGCCGGCGGACAACGGCTGAGTTCCTCCTGATCAACAAGCTCTTCTCCAGTACTACGGCAGACTTTGATGGTATCAAACCAGGGCAGGAAGTAATCTTTTTCCCTGATAACCCCAAAGATTCCCTTACGACGGCAGAGATTAAGAATGTGCCCCAGACTAGCAGTCACCAGAAGGATCCTTCCTTCAAGGGGAATTTCGTAAGCCAAGGCCTCGCCGATCCATCTTTTGGCCGGACGCCCAAAAAAAGAGGCAATGGTTCGGGCCTTGTGAGGGCTTTCTACCACCACCAGGGTAACCTTGAGAATCTGGGAGGACCAAGCACCGGAAGATACCCTAGCCCGATCATGGTCGATCTCCCGGAGAATCCCTTCCAGATCAACAGAGGAAAAGGGCTTAAGAGAGATGGCTTGAGGAAGAAAACCAAGGCGTCTTTTCAGGCTGGCCAAGGCCCGAGGCTCCCAGGTGAGGACTAAAGAAAGGCCCCTGGTAAGGCCAGAAACCGTAAGCCGGGAGACCCTTCCTGTAGCCTGGAGATAGGTGGTAGTATCAGCAACCACCAGAAAGAGCCCCTCAGGCCTCTCTTCAAGAAAGACCTCCTGACTCTGACGTAAGCGCCTCAAGAGACTCTGGTCTTTAAGGAGCCCTTCAAGATATTGTTTGATCAGCACAAGGCGTTCTTTTATCTTCGGATAACGCTCAATTTGTTCTTCTTTTAGGCCCAGGTAGCGTCTGAGGAAGGCCGCATCTGTCAAGAGTCGGACCCGATCATCATCTTCGAGAATAGGCATAAGGGCTTTGAGGATTCCCAGTAGGGAGGCTGGCGTAAGGGACAATTTGGTGGGAAAAAGGTGCTTAGGGACCCCAAAAAAGATCACATAACGCAAGATCTGGGGAAGATCTATCCCCCGGACGAGAGGGTTTGTCGGATGGGCTAGCCCCAAGGCCAGGTCAAAATTACCCTCAGAAAGACGTTGATAAAGCTTCTCCGGTGAAGTCTCAAGATAGGAGACTAAGGAAAGCCCGGCCGAGCGGAGGCGGTTTGTCAGATATTCAAGAAACTCTCTTCCCAGCTCAGAGGCCACCAAAAGAATTCCTCCTTGTCCAAGGCGTTTGACCAGCCCTGGCAACATTTCAAGGGCCTCTTGGGGAGAGGGTACCTCTAAGTAGGTATCTTCAAGGCGCCTGAGAGTAATCGTTGCCTGATGGACATCAAAGCCCAAAAGGCGCTGGAAGAGAAGGACTCTGCTGGTCCTTGGCCTAAGAGTGGCTGAGGAAATAATCAGAATCCGGTCCTTAGTCCTCTTTCTGGCCTTCTCTAAAAGGCGCTCCTCTCCAGGAGAAAGCCTCAATTTTTTGGCCAAACTGATTTCTCGGTCCTCAAAGCCTAAAAGTCGGAATAGGAGATCTATCTGGGAGGAACGTCTGAGGAAAGAATCGACATCGTCAACAAAGACAAAGCGAAAAGGGTAAGAAGAGATAAGAGGAAATTGGCGGTAGAAAAAGGCTGTCGTCCCCACGAGTATGTCAAAATTTCCCTCACAAAGGTCTTTCTTATCTTGGTTACGGCTCTGGTAAATAAGGATCCGCCGCCTGAGACCAGTCGATCGGGCCATCTCTTCAAGGCGCCGCCCCAGTTGATCTGCCAGGAGCCTAGTGGGTGTGAGGACCAAGGACCTGCCAGAGCCAAAGAGTATGGCTGCCAACCCAAAAGTGGTCTTTCCTAGGCCTGTGGGGGCGACAATAGCCAGGGATTCTCCTAAAAAAAGCCGCCGGGCCCAAGATAGCTGGAGATTTGAGGGAGGAACTCCCAAGGCCTTTTTAAAGAAGAGGATAAATTCCGTCTCCTCTCTCTGGGCCAGACAATAGGGCCAGAGGCCCTGAAGTTGGCCCCGATCAGCAAGCCTCTGGCAGACATTACCTCCTTCCACTGGAAGACAGGTCTGACAAGGAAATCCTTTGACTAAACGATTATCGGTTATCGGACCGCTACAGTTCGGACACCCCCTGGCCAAAACAAAAAGCCCCATCGTGGACCTCCTTATAGGCCTTCTAGATAACACACTTGAGTCCCTATAAGAAAACTTCTTACAGTCAAAACCCTGACAGGGTGGCGTCAAAAAACCGACCCGTTCGGGAAAAGCAAAGAACCATTTGAGGTATGATTTTAAATAAAAGAGGCTGTTTAAGGAGAAGCCAGACCTGGCATGCATACTGCTTTATCAGCTCTCAAAGTCAGGCACCCAACAGCCCCTTAAAGAGCGGGGCGTCTCCCCCCGCCCCGCTCGCCTCCCCCTTACCTCCCAGACTTCTCAGAGGTGTTTGTCTTTGTTGGCAAACCTGTTTAAAAGAAAAGACTATGGCCTTTATAAAGTTTTTAGGGACAGCTGGGGGACGTTTTGTGGTTGCTAAACAGCTTCGTTCCTCAGCAGGAGTATTTATCTCTCACCAAGGAACCTCTCTCATCCTTGACCCTGGACCAGGGACCCTGAGCCGGTGCGCCCGGGCTAGACCAAGCATTGATGTCCTCAAGTTAGATGGGCTGATCCTCAGCCATGGTCATCTTGATCATGCCAATGACGCCAATATTCTCCTTGATGCCATGAACCAAGGAGGCCTTAAGAAGGCCGGAACTCTCTTTTGCCCTCGAGACTGTCTTGAAGGAAATGATCCGATTATCCTTCGCTACTTAAGGGCCAATCTGGAACGTATTGAAATCCTGAGCCCGGACAGAGACTACCAGCTTGGTAGCATCCGCTTTAGGACCTCGGTGAGACATCATCATCCGGTAGAGACCTATGGGATCATCTTTGACTTTTCAGGAAAAAAGATCGGTTTTCTGGTAGATACTGCCTATTTTGAAGGACTGGCCTCAAGTTATAGGGGGGTCGATATCCTGGTTATCAATCTTGTCCGCTACCATCCTCCTCGAGGCTACCGACTAGAACATCTCCATATGACAGATGCCAAGAGACTCATTGAGGAGATCTCCCCCCAGAGGGTTATCTTGACCCATTTTGGGATGACCATGCTTCGAGCCAAGCCGGATAAGGTGGCCGAAGAACTCTCCTGGGACTGTGCCATCCCGGTAACTGCGGCCAGGGATGGATTTCATTTTGAGCTTTAGCGGAGGAAACATGAAGGCCTTAGAGAAGATCAGACAATGGCTCAGGCGCCACGGTCTGGGAGCCATCCTCATCCGGGGGCCGGAAAACCGGCGTTATCTATCAGGATTCACCCCTCAAGACAGCTCCATAACCGAATCCTCAGGAAGTCTCCTTATTACCAAGAAAAAGGCCTATATCCTGACCGATGGCCGCTTTGTTGAGGAGGCCCAAGAGACAAAGCCCGCCTTTGTCCCGATCATCCTTAAAAAGGATCTTTCTCAAGAACTTCTTCGGATTCTTAAAGAAGAAAAGATTGAGAAGATGGCCTATGAAGAAGCCTACGTAAGCTGTGCCTTTAAAAAGGCCCTTGAAAGGAAGCTCCATGGAATAGAGCTTTTCGGTTGCCAAGGTGTAGTCGAACGACTACGAGAGACCAAGACTGACCCGGAGATAGAAAAAATCCGCCAGGCCCTAAAGATAGCCGAAGCAATCCTAAAAGAGATTATTCGGGAGCTGAGACCCGGGATGACCGAAAAAGAGGTGGCTTGGAAGATTATCGAGGCCAGCTGGAGGCTGGCCGAAGGGCCGTCCTTCCCGCCTATTGTGGCTTTTGGCGAAAATGCAGCCCGGCCCCACGCCGAGCCTGGTCTCCAGAGGTTAAACCCCGAGGACCCGGTCATCATTGATATGGGGGTACGATGGCAGGGATATTGTTCAGATATCACCCGCAGTCTCTGTCTTAAGCCAGACGAAAGGTATCAGAGGATCTACCAGATCGTCAGGCAAGCTCAGAAGGAGGCCATCAAAAGCCTTCGGGCCGGAGTCCCAGCCCGGGAGGTGGATAAGGCCGCCCGCAGAATCATCAAAAAAGAAGGCTTTGGGGAATATTTTGTCCACTCTTTGGGGCATGGAGTAGGGCTTGCCGTTCACGAGGCCCCGGCCCTTTCGGCCCGTTCTCGCCAAAAACTCAAAGATGGGGCCGTCGTCACCGTTGAACCGGGGATCTACATACCCGGCTGGGGCGGGGTAAGACTGGAGAACATGGTCGTGGTAAAAAAGGAAGGAGCCAAAGTCCTCAACCAGCTCCCCTAAGGACTTTATTTGTAACTCTCCTCGACCAGGGAAGCCTCCTCATGTTACCCCTCAAGGGCATTATCCTAGATACAATTTATAATTTTACGTATTTAGGATAATTTAAATTTTAATTACCTTTTAGACGATAATTCCATACAAATAAAGGTGATCAAAGGTTAGTTGAAAGATCTGACCTTTTAAAGTTAGAAGAGAGGTAAGATTTTGAGCCTAAATTCACATGCAACGAACTTGGCTTTTTAGCATTCTTTTGATCCTGGCTCTTCTTTTGGCCTCTCCGTCCCTGGCGGGCAAAGATATCTGTTCTCCCTCCGGACAAGAGGAGATAGCCTGCCAAGAACTCCTCTTTCTGGATGTAGCTGAGGTGGCTACAGGCTATATCCAAGAACGCTCCCTAGCTCCGGCTACGGTAACCGTTATCTCTCGAGAAGAGATTCGGAACATGGGAGCCCGTAATCTTCTCGATGTGCTAAGGACCATCCCTGATCTGGAGGTCTCCCTTGACAGTATCGGCCTTCCGGTAATCACCATGAGAGGTATAAACTCCTTCGGGAGCAAAAGCGTCAAGTTCCTGGTCAACGGGCATTCGGTAAACAGTCCCATCATCGCCGGGGGGACCTTTTTCTTCTCCGATCTTTCGGTAGAAGGAATTGAGAGGGTAGAGATAATCCGAGGGCCGGGATCGGCCCTTTATGGCTCCGATGCCTTTGTCGGGGTGGTCAACATTATCCTATCTTCCCCAGGCGCCCCAACCGTATCTTACCGTCGCGGCACCTTTGACTCCGATGAGGTCTTTGCTTCCGGAAGTCGGAGGATTGGCTCGACCAAACTCTGGGGAAGCTTTACCTACCGAGACAGCAATGGGGCCAGCCTACTCATCCCTAAGGATTATCTCAGCGACGATCCGGTCAACCAGTCTGTCTCCCAGGCCCCAGGCCGAAGTCAGGAATGGTTCCGGCGCTGGGAGCTCTATGGCGGCGTCCGTCGGGGGCCCTTTAAATTTGAGGGCCAGTATCTCGATCACGCCGACGGCGGATACTATAACTTCAGCGGAGCGGTAACCAAGACCAACAGCACCAGACCTACCAGAAAGCTCCTTTGGGGGCGCCTTCGCTATGAGGATCATCTCGGACCCTTTGAGGCCCGGCTTGGCCTTTACGCCAGCCACCTCTGGTATAAACATTTTCTCGACTATTATCCCCCGGGAGTCACCATTAAGGGGACCACTTATCCCTATGGATGGCGAAGGGAAAGGAGGGCCCAGATCAAGGAGCTGGGGCTTGAGGGCCGCTTGACCAGCCGCCTTGGTGGCCATCGACTCACTCTGGGCCTTGAGGCCAACTCCAGCGAATTAACCAACGTTCGCACCCGAAGCAATTATTGTCTAACCTACAACTTCCCTTATCTAAGAGATGTTCCCTATCCCTGGATAGAGAAGGCTGATCGCTTCTATTCCTCCCTCTACATTCAGGAAGAATGGAGTCCGGCCTACTGGGTTCGCCTTACCCTCGGAGGCCGTTATGACCATTACGACGATTTCGGTGACGACACTAGTTTTCGGGGAGGACTAGTCATTAATCCCACCCCAAAGACCTTCATCAAGCTCCTCTATGGTCACGGATTCCGGGCCCCGTCCTTTTGCGAACTTTATCTGCGAAGCTGTGTGGAATCTCCTCGAACAGGAAATCCTAATCTTGAAGCCGAGCATATGGTCGCCTATGAGCTGGCCATTGAGTACCTTCTTAAAAGGGATTGGTCTGTAGCGGCCACCTTCTTCCGCCAAGACTACGATGACCTCATTATGGTTAACCCCCAGACAACCTTTTTTGAAAACATGGGTCAGGCCCGGACCGTGGGGGTTGAGCTGGAGGGAAGGTTTCGCTGGGGCCTCGGACGTTTTAATTATCTCAAGGTCAACTATTCCTATCAAGACAGCCGCTATAAAAACGACGACCCCCTTGTGGGGGTGGCCCGAGAACTGGGAACAATCATCCTCAACTGGCGCCCACAGCCAAAGATAAACTTCAACCTCACCTGCAATTACGTAGGCAAACGGGCGGGGACTGACCTCGGGGCCTATTGGCTAACTGATTTTACCATCAGGTTTCTCAGGCCTTCCTGGGAGGCCAGCCTTTCTGTCCACAATTTATTCGATAAAAGCTACCGTTATCCGGATCCAAACGGCCGTTTCCCTGACGATTTCTTGCGTCCAGGGCGAACGATAGACTTCCGGATCAGCTGGACCTTTTGATGAAGATAAAGGCCCTTTTCCTCGGAGTCCTGGTGTGCCTCATCTGCTATCAGGCCGAGGCCAGCGAGAGAAAAGCCCTAATAGTCTACCGAAAGGACGTCCCGGCCTATGAGAAGATCGTCTTTGAGCTCACGGAGGGTTTTAGGGGTAAGGTTGGGCTTCTGCCATTGACCGCCCCGGAAGAGGATTTCCTGGAACAGCTAGAAGGCTTTAGGCCCGGCCTGATCATAGCCTTAGGGGATCTGGCCTCTTATGTCTGTCGGCAGATGGACTCTCCAAAGATACTCCTCTTTGTCTCTAACCCCCTGATTATCCAACACAGCCATCAGAGAGGAGACTGCGAGATCAGACTCTTTGCCCCTCCTTCTCTCATTTTAGAAGTGGTCAAAAAGACCTTCCCAAAGATAGGAAAAATTGGCCTCATCTACACCGAAAAGAGCAGACCTTATTATCAGGAGGCCGAAGAGGCTGCCCGCCGGCTAGGGATATCCTTACTCGCTCGAGCAATAGGTCCCGAGGAGGTCATCGAGGTCTTACCCGAGGTGATCAAACAATCTCAGGCCTTTCTGGTGATCCCAGATCCCCTCCTTCTTCGCCAAGCCATCTTTGAAAAGATCGTTAGGCTGGGTTTTCTTTATAAAAGGCCTATTATTGGACTTTCCAGGAGAAGCGTTAAATTAGGGGCCCTGATTGCTGTGGAGTATAGCTTTGATGCCCTTATTCCGGAATGCCGAAAGGTTTTAAGAGAATACCTTAAAACGGGGAGGTTTGATTGCCCCCAGATCCCTTACAGGATCCAGATAAACGAAAAAACCCTCGATTTTATGGAAATAGAGCCTAAACTCTCTCCCGAGACAAAGGTTTTTCTGGATGGCCGCAATCTTTAGGAGCCTGCGAAGTAACAGTTGCCGTACCAAGCTCTTGATGAGCTACCTGGTCTTTCTGATCGCTGGCTCTGTCTTCTCTATTATCTTCACCCCTTATCTTTTAAGGAAACAGGCCAATATCCTGGTCGATCGCATGGGGCGCTATATCCTACATTATCTCAACCAGCCGGCCGAAGTAGCCCTTCTGACCGGAATATCAGATTATCTGGAGACTCCCATCAAAGGACTCTTTAAAGACGAAAGTGTCCTTGGAGTGGTCATTTACGGGAAGGAAGGCCAAGTCGTCTATGTTAAGAAGAAACTTAAATATAAAGATCCGGTCCTCATGCTTGAGGACTTCAAGGATGAGGAAAATACCGTTGATTATTTTGAACCTAAACTAAGAAGAATCCGGCTCTTTATCGAGCCGGTCAAATCATCCCCTCTGTCTGTGGAACTCACCGAATCGCCTCCAGAGCTTTTAGGCTTTGTTCGGGTGGACGTTTCTCTAGAGCACTTTCTTGGCTATTATAAAGAGTTTTTAGTAGTCGTCATCCTTACTTATTCCTTTCTGGCCGGTCTGGCCGCCCTTCTGGCCTATTACCAAGCCCGTCAAATTGCCTCCCCTTTAAGGCGTCTTGTCGAAGGGGCCCGGAGACTGAGGGCTGGAGATTTCGACGTTCGAGTTCCAGAGGATAACGTCACTGGCGAGATTGCCGAACTCATCGAGACCTTTAATAACATGGTCGAAGACCTTCGGCGGCGGGAAGAGGCCCTTAGGGAGAGCGAAGAACGTTTCCGGACGGTAGCCGAATTCACCTATGACTGGGAGTATTGGCGGGCCCCAGACGGGGGTTTTATCTACGTCTCCCCAGCCTGTGAACGGATTACTGGCTATCCTCCCGAGGCCTTCTTGAGGGATCCAGAACTCTACAATCGCATCATCCACCCGGACGACTGGCTTAAAGTACAGGAACATCGACAGGCCAAACGCAATCCCCAGGGTGAGCCCGAGGAGATAGACTTTCGGATCATTCGGGCCGACGGAACCGAACGCTGGATTGGCCACGTCTGCCAGGCAGTCTATGGCAAAGATGGCCGCTATCTGGGAATAAGGGGAAGCAATCGAGATATCACCAGCCGGAAGGAGCTTGAAGAACGGATCCTGCGAACCCAAAAGATGGAATCCATCGCCAGGTTGGCCGGGGGGGTGGCCCACGATCTAAACAATCTAATGACTGCTGTCCTCGGCCAGGCAGAGCTCCTACGCCTAGCCCTACCGGAAGACTCTCCTCTGGCTGACCGGGCCGATAAGATTATCACCTCGGCCATGCAAGCCAGCGGCCTGGCCCAACAACTTCTGGCCTATGCCAGGGGCGGCAAATACGCCCCTAAGGTCATAAATCTCAACCAGACGGTCAAAGATGTGATCAAACTCAACGAACGATCCATCGGCCATAATATAGAGCTTGAGGTAGATCTGGAGCCTGACCTTTGGCCGGTCTATGCCGATCCTTCCCAAATGGCCCAGGTGGTCATGAATTTGGTAATCAATGCCGTGGAAGCCATGGAAGAGGGTGGGAAGTTGATCATCCGGACCTTTAACAGCTCCCTTGACACTCCCTGTGGAGACATATCTGCCGGTCGCTATGTCATTCTGGAGGTCACCGACACTGGCCACGGGATGGACAAAGAGACCCTGGGCAACATCTTTGAACCCTTCTTTACCACCAAGTTTACCGGCCGCGGACTGGGGCTAGCTGCAGTCTATGGAATAGTTACTAATCATGGGGGCTATATCCAGGTTGATTCCAGCCCGGGCAAGGGGACTTCTTTCTTCGTCTATCTGCCGGGACTTGATCCTGAAGCCACCGCCAATGAGACTGCCGCTGAAATTGAAGAAAAAGAACAATACACCTGCCGTATTTTGGTCATAGACGATGATCCAGCTGTGTTAGAAGTTATCAAGGAATATCTGGAGCCCTTTGGATTTATCGTCGATACTGCTCAAAATGCCCGAGAGGCCCTTTACCTTGTAGGCAAAAAGCCAGCTCTCATCCTCCTTGATATTGCCATGCCAGAGACAGACGGTGTGGAGCTTTATCCCCTCCTGAGAAAGGCCGTTCCCGAAGCTAGAATTATTATTTGCACCGGTTACTCAAGCGACGGTCCGGCCAAAAAACTCCTCTCCCAAGGGGCAGATGGTTTTATTCAGAAGCCCTTTACCCAAAGGCACCTGATAAGCTTTATCCGTAAACATCTACGCAACTGCCACCTAAAAAGGTGCCTGACAAAGGGGAAGGTTTTTTACTAAAATAGGTTATCCCACCCAGAGAGGAGGTTTTGGAGATGACCAGAGAAGACCTTCCCGAAATACCCCCGGAACGGATGGATGATCTCCACGGCCTTGAATGGGTTGAAGAGGCCGATCTTATCCTTTTTGTGGCCGGCAACCAGTTCATGGTGATGCCAGAGTTAATGGCAGCCTTTAAGGAAAGGCATCCAGAAATCAAACGAATCTTCTATGAGACTCTGCCCCCCCGGCTTGAGCTCAAGCAAATTCTGGCCGGCGGAGCCAGGTTTGGCGGTCAGATAATTACCGCCAGGCCAGATGTCTATGCCTCAGTATCCCTTGAGGGTATGAAAAGGCTTGAAGAGGCTGGTCTTATCGAGAAAGGAAGCTATTTTATCTATCTTCACAACCGGATTGTCCTCATGGTCCGGGAGGGGAATCCCAAAGGAATAAAGACAATAGCTGATCTTGGCCGCGAGGATATCCGCCTCAGCCAGCCCAATCCGGAGTTTGAAGACATCGCCATCTACATTCTGGAGATGTATCGCGAGGCCGGCGGCCAGGCCCTAGTGAGACGGATCATGGAGGAAAAAGTCAAAGAGGGAACTACCCTGCTCACCGTGGTCCACCACCGGGAGACCCCTCAGCGCCTGGTGGATGGAATCTGTGACGTCGGTCCGGTCTGGGCCACCGAGGTTATAGAGGCCCAGCGCAAGGGGCTACCATTCACAATGATCGATCCTCAGGCCCCACTTGATCAACGAGATAAAGTCAACTACTACATCGTTGCCCTGAAAGAGGCCCCTCACCCTGAGGCCGCTAGGAAATTTCTGGATTTTATCAAAACCCCCCTTGCCCAGGGGATCTATGCCCGGTACGGTTTTGTCCCCGAATTTAAAATCGGCTAGATAATCTCCGGACAAAAGACCTAGGCGGATCGATGTTTTTGGGTTATCTTTTGCAAAATTGTAAATTCCAGTGATATTAGAACCATGTCTATCAGTGCTCGAAAGAAAATATATCGGCCTCGGTCTCACTCCCAACGGGAGGTAGAGGAGATAGCCTGCCTTTACGAGATCACCAAGGCCCTTTCTTCTTCGCTTGATATGCGCGAGAGTCTATCCCAGGTCTTGGCTATCCTGGCCGAGAGGATGGGGATGAGTCGGGGCACGATCACTATCATCAATCCTTATACCTCTGAGCTCCAGATTGAGGTTGCCCATGGTCTTTCAGCCGAGGCCAGACGACGAGGCCGTTATAAAATTGGAGAAGGTATTACCGGCCGGGTGGTGGCCACCGGAGAGCCCATAATTGTCCCCAAGATCAGCGAGGAGCCCCTTTTTCTTAATCGGACCCGTTCTCGAGGCAATATCCGGCGTCAGGAGATATCATTTATCTGTGTTCCAATCAAAGCCGGTCAAAAGATCATTGGGGCCTTATCAGTAGACCGTCTCTTCTCGGAGGAGGTTTCTCTGGAGGAAGACTTGCGACTGCTGACGATCATCTCCGGTCTGGTAGCTCAGACCGTCTCTAATCTTCAGGCCATCCAGGAAGAAAGGGAACGACTTCTTTCGGAGAACCGCCGTCTGCGAAGGGAGCTGGAAGAAAAATACCACGTCGACAACCTTATTGGCCGTTCTTCTAGGATGCAAGAGGTCTTTGAGATGATTCATCGGGTGGCCAAAAGCAACGCTACGGTTCTTTTAAGGGGTGAATCAGGCACAGGTAAGTCTCTAGTAGCCAAGGCCATCCACTACAATAGTGCCCGGGCCGGCAAGCCCTTCGTCACGGTAACCTGTGCAGCCCTCCCAGAGAGTTTGCTCGAATCCGAACTCTTTGGCCATGAAAAGGGAGCCTTTACTGGGGCCAACCGGACCAAACGGGGGCTTTTTGAGCAAGCCCAGGGGGGAACCATCTTCCTGGACGAGATAGGAGAAATCTCTCCGGCCGTCCAGACCAAGTTGCTCCATGTCATTCAAGAGAAGGAGTTCTACCGAGTAGGAGGCTCTCAGCCCATTCGTTGTGATGTCCGCATTATTGCGGCCACCAACAAGAATCTGGAAGAGGCCATGGCCACTGGGGCTTTTAGAGAGGATCTTTATTATCGTCTGAACGTCTTCCCCATCTATCTACCGCCCTTGCGTGAACGACGAACAGATATTCTCCTTCTGGCCGAACATTTTTTGGAGCGCTACAGCCGGGAACACCAGAAATCCATCAAGCGCATCTCTACCCAGGCGATAGATCTCTTGATGCAATACCACTGGCCAGGCAACATCAGGGAACTCCAAAACGTTATTGAACGAGCGGTTATCGTCTGCGATGAAGAGGTTATCCGGAGCTATCACCTTCCCCCTACCCTTCAGACCAGAAGTAGCAGTAATACAGGCTCGGTGAGGTCTTTAAGTGCGGCGGTGGAGAATCTTGAGAAAGAATTGATCATCGAGGCCTTGAAAGAGACCAAGGGAAATCAAAGCCAAGCAGCCAAGCTTTTGGATACCAGCTTGCGGATCCTCAACTACAAGATCCATAAATACGGAATCAATCCCAAAGATTTCCGTGTCCCCCGTTAACTTTAGGATTCTGCCCCATGACCAACAACCTCTCCTCAAATATCTCTTGGGAACAACCGGAGCTCTTTCCTGAGGTGGCCACTAGGCCAAGGATCATCCCACGCCCCCAGCATCCTATTTCCCGCAAGGACATTGATCGCGAGGCCCTTAAGGTTCTTTATCGCCTTAAGGGAGCCGGCTATCTAGCCTATCTGGTGGGAGGGAGTGTCCGGGACCTTCTCCTGGGCAAAAGGCCTAAGGATTTTGACGTCGGCACCGATGCCCGGCCGGAGGATATCAGACGCCTATTTCGCAACTCCCGGATAATTGGCCGTCGGTTCCGTCTGGTTCACGTCTTCTTCAAGGGAGGCAAATTCATTGAAGTGGTCACCTTTAGAGGACGGGACGAAGACGGTGAGGAGCCCTGGTGCGACCAGAACACCTACGGGACCCCGGCCGAAGATGCCTTCAGGCGGGACTTGACCATAAACGCCCTCTTTTATAACATCGCAGACTTTTCCATCATCGACTATGTTGGGGGGATGGAGGACCTCCGTCAAGGCATTATCCGGATCATTGGAGAACCTAATTTCCGCTTTATTCGCGATCCGGTCCGAATGATGCGGGCCATACGTCATGCAGCCAAGACGGGATTTTCCATCGAAGCGGCTACCTATGAGGCCATCTGCCGGCAAAGGGCCAAGATTCGCCTCTGCTCTCCCATGAGGGTAAGGGACGAATGGCTTAAAGACCTCCACGGCGGATGGGCTGCTCCCTGGGCCCGATTAATGTTTGAGACTGGGTTGTTCGAGGAGATCTTTCCGACCTATGGACGTCTGTTGCGAGAGAGTCCAGAGACTAGAGACCTTCTCTTCCGGCTCCTCGACCTCTTGGATAGAGATATAAGCGGCGAGAAAGGTCTTGATGATGCTAGCAAGATGGCCCTCTTTGCCTATCCTTATATCTCTAACAGGGAGAGGCTCAACCAATCCGTTCCCAGACGTCCTCGTTCTCCTCTGGCTGAGGTAAGGAGATCCCTAGCCGATGTGCTCTATCCCTTTGATTTTAAACGGGCCTTATTTGAAGAAACCAGCCAGCTTCTAGCAGCGCTGTGGCCCCTTAAGTTTTATATCTATCGCCAGGATCATGTACCCCGACGCCTGAGGAAGAAGAGCTACTTTGGCCGGTTATGGCACCTTTTTGAGCTCATAAAAGAGGCTGAAGGTGGAGCTCAGCTCCTTATTCGTCCCCCCAGAAAAAGACGCCGGCGTAAGAAAAAGAAGGGTTCGTCCATCTCATCAGAGGCTACCCAAGAGCTAAGACATAGCCCTCATTAATCCTTGCTCGTATGACAGACAAAACAGCCACACTGAGAATTGGCCACCCCAGAGCTACAGGCCGAATAATCCCAACGAAGCATATCCGGATACGGGCTTCCATGGGCCCGATGACAGGAAAGACACATCACCTGATCACTGCCAGGGGTGACTAAGGAAGAAGGAGCATTCATGCCCGATAGGGTGCCCGGATTTCGAGCCACTGGGGCCATGGGATTGTAAGGACCGACGGTAATCCCATCCTGAGTATTATAGAGGGCGTATTCCCCGCTTGATGGCAGGGGGATGCTACTTGGATGTCGCAACCATGGGGATTGGCCATTGCCATCGGCCGAATTGTGAGTTCCGTGGAAATAGCCGTGACAGCCACCACAGAAGTGGCTGATAGAGTTATCAGGAGTGCCATCAGCATTGGCGCAACCGTTATATTCGTTGTGGTCCGAAGGACCTACAGTAAATTCCCAATCCGCATCTTCTATACCCTTTACTCCCAAAAGGGGATCGGGATGATTACTGGAGACCAAAAAACGATACCAGCCCCCAGACTCACCTACTACAGGGCCCGAATCATCAGCATGATGGGCCGGTTTATGACAGCTTTCGCAGGAAGAAATGCGGCTATGGCAGGAATCACAGCTGCCACTGGCCCCTGGAGGATAGACATTCCAGCTGTGACAGACAGAGCAGTTAACCGGACCCGATGGCCCATGATGCCCAGGAGCATCATTCAGGTTAGGATCAGCAGACATCCCCGGAATAGCCAAACAATTGTGCCCCTTGGTGGCATCTTGAAGAACCCAGTAAAAATTCCCCCCAGCCAAGGTATTGTTTCCATAAATCGGACCCGTAGGATCATAGACCTTGGGAACCTTCTGTCCAGCAACATTAGTACCCGTATGGCAACCAACACAGTCGTCGTTTAACAAATAGGCATTAACAGAGCTAGAAACGAGACTCCCTCCTTGAGAGTTATGCATGGTATGACAATCAGAACAAACCCCAGAGACCCGAGCCCCTGCTGGAAGGCTAGAGGTTAGAAAGATTAACAGTCCCACCAGAAGGACGATCCTTTTAAACATCTCTCCCCCATTTTAAAAAATCTCTAATCTAAATATCGATTAACATCCTAAACACCTTTAAATCTCCCCTTCCATTACTACACTTTTCTTTACCGAAATCTTTTTAAGAAATTCCTTATATGTATAAATTTTGATAAATTTACAAGAGAGGAATGTCAATATTTGGTGAGTCTAGTGACAAAAATTGAGGAACATTAGAGAAAAATCTTAATAAATACCTGTGTTTTTATATAATTATCTATAAATATCAAAAATAAAGTATTAATCAACAAAGTTGGTTTGGGATAGATCATTTGGTTCTGAAGAAGTTTAGATTACAACTACTGAATCTAAACAGATGGATTCTGAAGCGGGCATCAAGAACCCTCAAGGTCCCTTGTCCTGAATTTGTTCTTTATAAACTGATTACTACTGAGGCAAGGAGGTCATTTTCCTTTGCTCTGAGGGTTTTTATATAGTAAAAAGCTTTTTAGTAGAAAAATCTTCAAGGAGTTTTTTATGAGAAAGGTTAAGCTTGGCGACACGGTAAGTATCCACTGCACGGGGCGTCTTGAAGACGGGGAGGTCTTCGAGAATACCGAGGGTGGAGAGCCTTTTGAGTTCGAAGTTGGCTCTCCGGAGATCATTCCTGGACTCTCTGAGGCGGTAATTGGTATGAGCGAAGGGGAGGAAAAAGAGGTTGTTCTTCCCCCAGAGAAGGCCTATGGCCCTCGGGACGAAAGGCTTATCCGGGAGATTCCCCGCAGTGCCTTGAGCGAAGATATCAAACCTGAGCTGGGAATGGTCTTGGGATTGGTAGTAGAGACAGAGGCTGGTCAGATGCAGATTCCCGGCCAAGTGGTGGGCCTCAGCGAGGAGAGCTTTACGCTGGATCTCAATCCGCCCTTGGCCGGAAAGACCCTTCATTTCAAGATCCGTTTGGTCAAGATTCACGAAGAACCTTCGATGATCATCCAGCCCTAAAGGTATTGGGGGAAGTATTCCCCCAATACCTAGCTTGAGGCCCTCTTTTTGATCTTCTCAAGGATTTCGGGATGCATTCCAAAAGAGTGGTCTTTATCAGGAAAGGCCCCTGAACGAACCTCGGCTACATAGGCCGAAAGGGCCTGACGGGCCTTTTGGGCCAAATTGGCATAGGCCTTGGCAAAACGGGGTCTGAAACCTTCAAAAAGGCCAAGGAGATCATGAAGGACAAGGATCTGGCCATCAACAAAGGGACCGGCCCCTATCCCGATAGTAGGGATAGAGACCATTTGGGTAATGAGAGCCGAAAGTGGAGCCGGGATACATTCCAATATCAGGGCAAAGACCCCAACTTCTTCCAAAGTTCGGGCGTCTTCAATGATCCTTAAAGCCCCTTCTTCATCTCGCCCCTGAACCTTAAAACCTCCAAGACTCTGGGCCGTCTGAGGAGTGAGGCCGATATGGCCCAAGACGGGAATCCCTGCCCTGACCACCGCGGCCACAATTTCGGCCATCTCCTGCACTCCTTCTATCTTTACTGCTGCACAGCCGGCCTCTTTGACAAAGCGACCAGCATTTCTAATGGCCTCCTCCTTGCCCACTTGATAGGAAAGAAAGGGCATATCTCCCACCAAAAGGGCCCTTCTGATCCCTCGACGTACGGCCCGGGCGTGGTGGATCATCTCATCCATGGTAACCGGAAGGGTATTCTCATAGCCCAAGACCAACATCCCCAAAGAGTCCCCCACCAGAACTAGGTCGCAACCAGCCTCATCAACGAGCTTGGCCATCAGGGCATCGTAGGCCGTAAGGGCAACGATCTTGTCCTGGCCTTTCCTTTGGCGAATGTCTTTAACCGTCAAAGAGGTCTCCATTGGTCCTCCTCTTACTGAGACCGAGGTGTTTGTAGGCCAAGGCAGTGGCCATCCGGCCTCGCCTGGTCCGCTTAAGATAGCCGCTCTGGATAAGAAAGGGCTCGTGAAGGTCCTCCAAGGTCCTTCGGTCCTCGCAGAGGGCCGTAGCCAAGGTATCTATTCCCACTGGACCACCACCGAACTTTTCAATAATGGTCAACAGGAGGCGGCGATCAGTCCGATCAAGACCTCGTTCATCTACCTCCATAAGAGAAAGGGCCTGACTGGCCACCTTGGCATCGATAAGCGAATTTTTATGGACCAGGGCAAAATCGCAGACTCGCCTAAGAAGCCTGTTGGCCACCCGGGGAGTTCCCCTTGAGCGCCGGGCAATCTCCAGGGCTCCGCTACGGTCGATGCCCACTCCCAGAATAGAAGCCGCTCTCTCTATAATGGCCGCCAGCTCCTCTACAGAATAAAAATCTATCTTCAAGACCACCCCAAAACGATCCCTTAAAGGAGGGGAGATCAGACCGGCCCGAGTGGTGGCCCCGATAAGGGTAAACCGGGGCAGGGTAAGACGAACAGATTTAGCCCCTGGGCCCTGGCCAACGATGACATCGAGCCGAAAGTCTTCCATGGCCGGATAAAGGATCTCTTCCACCGCCGGACTCAGGCGATGGATCTCGTCAATAAAGAGGACATCCCCTGGAGAGAGATTGGTAAGGATGGCCGCCAGATCACCAGCCCTTTCGATGACCGGCCCGGAAGTAACCTTGATGTTGACGTTGAGTTCCCGGGAGACCACGTAGGCCAGGGTGGTCTTTCCTAGACCTGGATGACCATAGAGAAGGACATGGTCCAGGGGCTGGCCCCGCACCTTGGCCGCTTTAATAAAGACATAGAGATTCCTTTTGACCTCTTCTTGGCCTATGTACTCCGAAAGGCTCTTTGGCCGAAGATCAAAGTCAAGCTCATTCATGGGAAAGGGCTTTAAGGGCCTCCCTGATCACCTCTTCTAGATTCTTTGGATCCTTTAAAAGGATCCTCCCTAAGACCTCTTCCACCTCGCTCCTTTTGAAACCAAGGTTAACCAAGGCGGAGAGGGCCTCTCCAAATAGATTAGAAGAAGGAGAGGTCATCCTGGTTTTTAAACGATCCTTCAGCTCTACACAGAGCCTCTCTGCTGTCTTCCGTCCCACCCCCGGGATTCGCGACAAAAGGCCGATATCGTTGTCCAATACGGCCCGGGCCAGATCCTGAGGGGAAAGGTCAGAGACGATGTTTAAGGCCGTCCGGGGACCAATGCCACTGGTGTGTTGAATGAGGAGGAAGAGATCCCGTTGTTCAAGGTCAAGGAATCCGTAGAGCTCCAGGGTATCTTCCCGGATGGTCAGGGAGGTAAATAAGGAAATCTCTTGAGAAAGGGGGGGAAGGTGTTCAAAGTGGCCAGGGGGGACAAAGACCTGATACCCTACCCCACCAACATCTATAATGACAAATTCCGGTCTCTTATGGACCAACCTCCCCTTTAGATAGCCAATCATAGGGCCTCGAAGATAAGAGATTCAAACCGCTGGCTGAACAGATGACACAAGGCTACCGCCAGAGCATCGGCTTCATCGGCCTTTAAGGCCGAAAGATCGCTATCGGGAAAGAAAAACTTAAGGGCCTGATGGACTTGTTCTTTAGGGGCTCGACCATAGGCCGAAATGGCCTGCTTGATCCGACTAGGACTGTATTCATAAACAGGGATGCCCAAACTCACAGCCGCCAAAAGGGCCACCCCTCTAGCTTGGCCAAGTTTAAGGGCCGATCGGGGATTGCGGGAAACAAAGAGATCCTCAAAGGCCGCTGCTTGGGGTTGATATCCCTCAAAGACCTCCTTGAGGCCTTGATAGAGGATGTTGAGCCTCTGGGGCCAGGAGACCTTGGTCAGGTCAAAAAAGCCGACCTCAAGGAGCTTGAGACCGGCAGGGGTCTCTTCAACCACCCCATAGGCACAAATTCGGCTGCCGGGGTCAATACCCACTACCCGCATCAAGCCACCTTTTCCATAAGTTGGTCGGGAATGTCAAAATTGGCATAGACCTTCTGGACGTCGTCGTGTTCCTCGAGCATATCCATCAAACGCATCATCTGTTGAGCACTCTTTTCGTCCTCAAGGCGAACCGTAGTTTTAGGAACCATGGTCACCTGGGCCGAAATCATCTTGACCCCCTGAGTTTCAAGGGCCTTTTTAACCCCCTCAAAGGCCTCTGGGGTGGTAATGACCTCATACTCACTCTCCTGTTCCCGAACATCCTCGGCCCCGGATTCAAGGACGAGATCAAAGAGCTCCTCCTCAGAAATAGCCTCTCGAGGAACCACTATAAGGCCTTTTCGTTCAAACACCCAGGCCACGGCCCCGGGCTCAGCCA
The DNA here is from genome assembly GCF_054026695.1 of Thermosulfuriphilus sp. Classification (NCBI taxonomy): domain Bacteria; kingdom Pseudomonadati; phylum Thermodesulfobacteriota; class Thermodesulfobacteria; order Thermodesulfobacteriales; family Thermodesulfobacteriaceae; genus Thermosulfuriphilus; species Thermosulfuriphilus sp. Next base: position 1,068 of record NZ_JBPMLP010000038.1, on the reverse strand, counting down.
GGTTGCCGCCACACTTGCTAAAGATATGCCTTAGTTCAGAAACCGTGCGACGTTTGTTATCCGTCATGCTCTCAATCAGCACAGCTACCCCGCCAGGCCCGTAGCCCTCATAGGTAACCTCCTCATAGGCCTCGCCAGCAATCTCTCCCGTGCCTTTTTTGATGGCCCTTTCGATATTTTCTTTGGGCATATTCACAGCTCGGGCCGCCTGGATGGCCGCTCGAAGGCGCGGGTTGCCGCTTGGATCCCCCCCACCAAGCCTAGCAGCAACCATGATTTCCCGGATAAGTTTGGTGAAGATCTTGCCCCGTTTGGCGTCAACAGCAGCTTTTTTACGCTTTATCTGGGCCCAATGGGAATGTCCGGCCATGGGAAACCTCCTATTATCGTTGACGTCTTTTCCTGGCAAAGATATAGGTCTCCCGGCTCTCTGAGCGGGAGCTTCTGGGTTTAAAAACCTTGGTCTGCGAGAAAAGACCCTTTATATCCTTTAAGAGGTCCGGAAAATCCTCCCCTTCAAAGACCTTGACAAAAAAGGCCCCCCGAGGATCAAGGACCTCAAGGGCAATTTCCAGAGCCCTTCGGGCCAAGGCTATCTGCCGGAAGTGATCTGTAGCCCTGTGTCCAATAGTGTTAGGAGCCATGTCGCTTAAAACCACATCGTATCGGGTCCCTCCAATCTTTTCCAAAAGTTCAACGGCGCTAAGATCCATGATGTCCTTCTCAAGGGTCTGGATATTAGGTCCCCTGACCTTGGTAACCTGTTTGAGATCCACCCCGACCACCATCCCTTTAGGCCCAACCACCTCGGCGGCATATTTGAGCCAAGATCCAGGAAAACACCCAAGGTCAAGAACTCTGGACCCGGGACAGAGAAAACGGAAACGCCCCTGAGCCTCCTTAAGCTTATATACCGAACGAGCCGGATAGGCCTCAGCCTTGGCCTTTTTAAAATAAAAATCCCTGACCTTTTCCTTCTTCACAACCGGAAAATAGCCCGCCAAGATCCCTTTGACAAGAAGGCCAATGGTAAAACGGCCGGCGATCTAGGTGGAAGACAAAGAGGGC